>JBDSKH010000189.1:0-12806 GCA_039917005.1 Pseudolysinimonas sp. | reverse complement strand
ACGCCTGCACGAGTGGATCTTTCCCGGCGCCCAGGGCGGAGACTTCGACGCCGCCGTCGCCCGCTTGACCGGCGTCAACCGGCAGATGTACGACGAGTTCATGTCGACGGGCGCCATCATCGCCGGCCGCCCGACATTCGAACCCGCGGGTGGTTGGGGCGGCGACCACCATGACAACATCCCGATCTACATCCTGAGCCGTCACCCCGCGCCGTCATGGGTGGCCGGATGGCAGAACGTGCAGTACGTGAGCGACCTGGCGGCCGCGGTGGCCGATGCCAAGGCTGTGGCCGGCGACAAGAACGTGCTGGTGCACGGATCGAGCATCCCCCAACGGATGCTGCGCGACGGCCTTCTGGATGAGATTCAGATCCACCTCGTGCCGGTGCTTCTCGGAGACGGGACGCGGCTCTTCGAGCACCTGGGCGCGGAGCCGCGTGAGCTCGAGCGGGTACGCGTGCTCGAGGGCGAGGATGGCGTCACGCACCTGCGGTACCGCGTGCTGCGCTGACCTGCCGGGACCTACGGCCCTGCCCGATAGCGTCACATTCGCCCAGACTCAGGGCATGGCGCCCCAGTCCGTCGAGCTCGCCCCCGCGAATAGCACCGCAGCGAGCACGGCTACGAGCACCGAGCCGTATCTGGATTCCGTCGAGCGCACTCTGGCCAGGTTCGAGACCACACCCCGCGGACTGACCGACCCCGAGGCGACCGTGCACCGGGTCGAGTTCGGCAGCAACGTGATCGTCGAGCTCAAGCGGGAATCCGGGCTGCGCCGGTACCTGCGCCAGTTCAAGGACTGGATGATCGTCCTGCTTCTGGCGAGCGCGGCAGTCACCGCTGTCCTCGGCGATTTCGGCACCGCTGCGGTGCTCGTCGTCCTGGTCGCCGTCAATACCCTCATCGGCTTCCTGCAGGAGTATCGGGCGGAGAAGACGATGGAGGCGCTCGAAAAACTCGTTGCGCCCACCAGTCAGGCATACCGGGATGGCGCGCTGACCGAGCTCGACTCCCGCGCCCTGGTTGTCGGAGACGTGGTGCGCCTCACCGAGGGCACCTCGGTGCCGGCCGATGTGCGGCTCATCGAGGCCGTTGCGTTCGCGACGAACGAGTTCGCGCTGACCGGGGAGAGCAACCCGACGCGCAAGTACTCGAAGGGTATCCGCCACTCGGTGCCGGTGGCCGACCGGCACAACATGGCGTACGCCGCGACGACCGTCGCCACGGGCGAGGCGACCGGAGTGGTGGTGGCGACCGGCATGAACACCGAGCTCGGCAGGATCGCCCAGCTCAGCCAATCCGCCCCGCCAACCCCCAGCCCTCTGCAGCTCGAGATGGCGAGGATCGCCAAGTACGTCACATACGGGGTGGCCGTGCTCACGATCGTCGTGCTCATCATCGCCGTTCAATCCGACCTGCAGCTCAAGGTCGCGCTGCTCTTCGCGGTCGGATTCGCCTGCGCTCTCATCCCGCAGGGCCTGCCTGCCGAGGTCAACACAGCGCTCGCGTCGGCCGCGGGCATGCTCGCACGACAGAGCGTTCTCGTGAAGAAACTCAGCGCCGTCGAGACCCTCGGCGCGACCCACGTGATCTGCACCGACAAGACCGGAACGCTCACCAAGAACGAGATGACCGTCACCGAACTGGTCGTGGCCGGCGTCCCCTACCGCGTCACGGGCATCGGTTACGAGCCGACCGGCGCCTTCACGCCGGCGGCGAAACCGGGAATCGCGACCACGCGTCTGCGGGACTTCCTCTCCGTCGGCGTGCTCGCCAGCAACGCCCGGCTCGCGCCGCCATCCGGTGACGTCGCAACCTGGCGCATCTTCGGCGACCCCACCGAGGGCGCCCTGGTGGTCGTCGCTTCGAAGTCGGGCGTCGATCTCGACCGCCTCGCGGCCGAGAATACGGAGGTCGGCGAGCTGCCCTTCGACTCCACCCGCAAGCTCATGACCTCGATCCGACGCGGCAGCCGCGGAGAGTTCATCGCCTACTCGAAAGGCGCGCCGGAAAGCATCCTGGACCGTGCGACGCACATCGATACCGGGGCGGCCGTGCGCGCCATCACCACGGCCGACCGCGACAGCCTGCTCGCATTGCACGACGAAAAGGCAAGTCGCGCGTTGCGCAACCTGCTCTTCGCGCGGCGCACGCTCACCCAGGCTGAGGCTGCGAGCGATGACCTCTCCGTCATCGAGAACGGGCTGACCGTGCTGGGAATGGTGTCGATGATCGACCCGATCCGGTCTGCAGTACCGGACGCCATGGCCATCGTTCTCGCAGCAGGCGTGAAGGTCAACATCATCACCGGCGACTTCTCGCTGACCGCCATCGCCATTGCGCGGCAGGCCGGGCTTGCGGACGACACGATCGTCACGGGTGCCGAACTCGCAAACCTGTCCGACGCGCAGGTGCTTGCCCTCGCGCAGCGCGGTGGGGCGGTATTCAGCCGGGTCGCCCCCGAAGACAAGGTGCGCATCGTCGACCTCCTGAAGGCATCCGGCTCCCTGGTCGCGGTCACCGGCGACGGGATCAACGACGCGCCGGCGCTCCGTCACGCCAACATCGGGGTGGCGATGGGCGCATCCGGCACGGATGTCGCCAAGCAGGCCGCCGAGGTCGTGCTGCTCGACGACAGTTTCGCCAGCCTGGTGGGAGCGGTACGGCAGGGGCGGACCATCTACCAGAACATCCGCAAGGGCGTACTGAGTTGCCTCACTTCCAACGTCGCCGAGCTGATCGTCAACTCATTGAGCCTGGGTCTTGCTTCCCTGTTCGGTGTGCCACTCGCGCTCAACGTGCTCCAGATCCTCGCCATCGACCTGCTGGGCGAGATCTTCCCGATCGCGGCCCTCGGGCGCGATCGGGAGGAGGGCGAGACCATGAAGGAGGCGCCGCGGGACCCGAAGATGCGCATCCTCAACCGGCGCTCGATGCTCGACATCTTCGCGGCAGGCACGCTCATGGGCCTGCTGGGAATGGCGAACTACCTGTTCTTCTACGCGCGCAGCGGGGTCGATCCGTTCACATCCGTGGTGCCCGCCGATGTGCTCGTCCGTGCGATGTCGGTCACCTACGTGACGGTGATGGTCTGCCAGCTCGTCAGCATCATCCAGCGCCGCAGCGTGCACGGCTTCTTCACGAGATACCAGCTCACCAACCGCATCTTCTGGCTCGCGATCCTCGGGTCGACCGCGATCATGCTCGCGATCGTCTATGTGCCCGTCATCGCGATGTTCTTCGGAACCGGCCCACTCGACCTCATCGACTGGGTGTGCGTCGGGGCCGCCGCGGCGGCGTTCCTCGCGACGCGCGAGGCCGGGCGGATGCTGCGACGAGCGCACTCGGCGCGCCGATAAGCCGGTTTCGGCTGCGGATCGCCTCCGCATCCTGTTCGATTGCGCCTACTCCCGCCAGTATGAGGGCATGGAACACGTCGTCATCGGCCTCAACGATGAGTTGCCCGGCCAGACCGTCATCGACTGGATCATCGACCGGGCAAAGTCGCATCCGGTTCAAATCCGGCTCGTCGCCGAGCTTGATACGCACGCATCCAATCCAGACGCCGTCAAAGATCTGTTGGCCGGCGCCGCACATCGGATCAGCGATGCCGTGCCCGGGACGCAGGTCGAGATGGTCGTGGCTGAGCTGCCCTTGCTGCACGAACTGGTCGAGGAGAGCGAGTCCGCCGACCTGATCGTGGTGGGAGCGCACCCCGACCCCTCCATCCGCGAACCCCGGAAGCCGTCCTTGCCGGTCCGCCTGGCGGCTCGCTCCCATTGCCCCGTCGTCATCGTGCCCGACGATTGGAAGGCGGGAAGCGGTCCTGTCGTGGTCGGTATCGCCGCCGCCACTGCGGCGCACGAAGAGGCGGCATTCGCTGCACACGAGGCCGAAGACAGCGCAACCGAACTCGAGATCGTGCACACCTGGGAGCCGTGGAACGCCCCGATGGCACGCCAGGAGAAGTTCGAGCATGAGGTCATCCTCAACGAGATCGTCGAGAGCATCCGCACCGAGTTCCCCGCGGTCCGCGTGCACGGTGTGCTGAGGGAGGCGGCAGCCCACCTCGGGATCCTCGCGAGTTCGCGGGGTGCGCATCTGATCGTGCTCGGCACTCACGGTCTGGGTCGGGGGACCGGGGTCATTCTCGGAGTGATCCACCAGGAGGTGATGATCCGCGGGGGCGTCGCCCTCTGTGTCGTCCCGCTGGGGCCCCCGCCCGACGCAGAGTAGCTAGGCGTCTTCCTTCCACAGGATCCGGTCGATGGGTCCGCTTTCGGAGAGCGCCTGGACGTGCTCGTAGGACTCGCGGACGAGCTGCTCGAGGACGGCCATATCGATGTCGCTCAGCTGCTTGATGTAGACGCAGTATCCGGTGAGTGAATGCTTGCCCAGGCGGGACAGGAGGTCGGCATAGCGCGCGGTCCCATCCATCAGGTAGACGGTGATCTTGCCCTTACGCGGGTAGAACCCGATCGTGTGGCCGTCGCCCTCGCGCCCGCTGGCGTACTTGTAGTGGTAGGTGCCGAAGCCGATGGTGCCGACGTTCCATAGGGTCGGTTCTTGCCCGGTGATCCGCTGCATCATCTCGAGCAGGGCCTGGCTGTCGGCGATCGTCTTCTCGTCACCGAGGGAGGCGATGGAGTCGGCGACCGACCTACTGTGGTTGTCAGTCATGCGGGAATGGTAGCGAGGACCGGCGACGGACGACCGCTAACGATGTATCGTTAGGTGTCGTTCACGAAAGGACGTGCCATGCGCTCGAACAGTTCCACCGGCTTCGACCTCTGGGAGGCCGTCGACGGCCTTCGAGAGGCAATCGCTCCCCGCATCGCGGGTCGCATGGGCCGGGGTGACATCCGAATCGCGATCCTGGTCGCGCTGACCGAGGCTCCGATGCACGGATACCAACTCATCCAAGCCATCGAGAAGAGCAGCGGCGGCTCGTGGAAGCCGAGCCCCGGCTCCATCTATCCCACCCTGCAGCTGCTCGCCGACGAGGGACTGGTCACCGCCGAGCAGGACGGCGAGCGCAAGGTGTACTCACTGACCGATGCCGGCAAGGAGGCCGCCGCAGAGTCGGCGAGCGGGCCGCTCCCCTGGCACACGCGCGTGGCGGCCGATCACGAGGAGCGCATCGCCCTGCCGAAGGCCGGCGCGAAGCTCGCGCAGGCGATGACGCAGGTCGCCCACAGCGCAACCCCGGAGCAGACCGAGCGCGCCATCGCGATCGTCGACGAAGCGCGCCGCAAGCTCTACGCGATCCTCGCTGAAGACGAGGGTTGAACCGTCCCCCCGCCGGTAGGGCGTCCCGCGCGCGCTACCGGCGCATCATGCGCTTTGCCACGCGCGCGATGGTGCAGGCGTGGTGGTTCCAACTGGTGCTGCCGCGCGTCGGCTTCGCCAGGCTTTCCGCTCGTGGCCGGATCCCCCGCCTGCAGCGAACAGCCCGCCGCTTCCACGTGCTCGCGGCCGACCTCGGCGGCCTGATGATCAAGGTCGGACAGTTCCTGTCGTCGCGCCTCGACCTCCTGCCGCCCGAGATCACCCGCGAACTCGAGGGTCTGCAAGACGAGGTCGCGCCCGAGCTGTTCGATGACATTCGCCGCCTGCTGGAATCCGAAGTCGGTATGCCGCTCGAGCGCGCCTACGCATCGTTCGATCCTGTGCCGATTGCCGCGGCATCCCTCGGGCAGGCCCACAGTGCACGCCTGTCGCCGGCGATCGCGGCCGACCTCGGTTTCGTGGATGTCGTGGTCAAGGTGCAGCGCCCCGGAATCGAGCAGGTGATCGCCGTAGACCTGGCCGCGCTGCGCCGCGTCGCACGCATTCTCTCCCGGGTGCGACTGGTCTCGTCCCGTGTCGATGCGCCCGCCCTCACCGAGGAGTTCGCGGCGACCAGCCTCGAAGAGATCGACTACCTGCACGAGGCCGCGAACGCCGTCCGCTTCTCCGAGGATTTCGCCGACGACCCCCGCATCAGTGCCCCCGTCGTCGTCTGGGAGCGCACTTCCCTTCGCGTGCTCACCCTTTCCGACGTGACCGCGATCAAGATCACCGACGTCGAGGGCCTCATCGCGGCGGGGATAGATCCCGTCGCCGTCGCACAGGAACTCGCGCGCGCCGCGTTCCAGCAGATCTTCGTGGCCGGCTTCTTTCACGCCGACCCGCATCCCGGCAACATCTTCGTGGCCCCCGGCACCCCCTTCACTCTCAATTTCGTCGACTTCGGGATGATGGGCGAGATCTCCGACTCATTGCGCTCCGGCTTGCGGGCCTTCATCCTCGCCGCGATCGCGCGCGACGGCCGCGCCCTCATCGCCTCGCTCGAGGGGATGGGCGTTCTGCTGAAGTCCGCCGACACCGAAGAACTCGAACGTGTGATGACGGGCCTCTTCGACCGCTTCGGCGGGATGGGCGTCGCCGAACTGCGCGCCATCGATCAACGCGAGCTGGAGCGTTTCGCCCACGAGTTCGGCGAGACGGTGCGTTCGCTTCCGTTCCAGCTGCCCGAGAGCTTCCTGCTGCTGGTGCGCACGGTCGGCCTTATCTCGGGCGTGACTAGCGCTCTCGACCCGAAATTCAACATGTGGGATGCGATCGAGCCATTCGCACGCACGGTGCTGAGCGGGGGCGCGGGCGACGTCCTCCGCGGCCTGCCCCAGAAGGCGCTCACCTTCGCCAACACGATGGCGCGGCTGCCGGCCCGGTTCGACGACCTCGTGTCACGCATCGACCGCGGACAGATCGGGGTGCGCACCCCCGACGTGGAGCGCCGCCTGCGCGCGATCGAACGCGGGATCGCGCGCGCGGTGTCGGCGGTGGTGTTCGCGTCGCTGCTGTTCGCCGGGATACTGCTGCGGCCCACGGATGAGGTACTCGGGTGGGTGCTGATGGGGGCGTCTGCTTTGCCCCTATTGCATGTCGTACTGACGTGGCGGAGGCGGTAGTCGACAGTACGGTTGTGCACGTGCAGCACTGGATTGAGTCGGGATGCCCGTGAGCACGACGCGCTTCGCGGAAACGTATGGGCCGTACGCACTGGTCGCCGGAGGTTCCTACGGATTGGGCGCCGCCTTCGCCGAGGCGATCGCGCGACGAGGAGTCAACCTCGTTCTGCTTGCGCGCGACGAAGATCGCCTGGAGGCGACGGCGGCACGACTGAAGGATGCCTACGCCGTCGACGTCGTTGCGGTCGTGGCGGATATGGCCGACTTCGACCACGTGAAGGAGCGCATTGGCGCGCTCAAGGTCGACATCGGCCTGCTCGTCTACGACGCCGCCTACGCCCCCATCGGCCGATTCGAAGACGCCACCGAGGACCAACTGGCGCTCGCCGCGGCCGTCAACGTGCGAGCTCCGCTGCTGCTCACGAAGTTGCTCTCGGCGCCGATGATCGAGCGCGGGCGAGGGGGCATCGTCTTGATGTCATCCCTCGCCGGGTCGCAGGGCAGCCCGAACATCGCGGCCTATGCGGCAACGAAGGCGTTCAACACCATCCTGGCCGAGGGCCTCTGGAACGAACTCAAGCCGCGCGGAGTCGACGTGCTCGCCTGCACTGCCGGCGCCATCCTGACTCCCGGATATCAGCAGGCGGAGGGCGCCAAGCCCGCGCCCGGAACCCTACAGGCCGACGAAGTCGCCGAACAAACGCTGAACGCGTTGGGGAGGGGTCCGGTCGTCATCCCCGGTGCGGTCAACAAGGTCGGCCGCTTTGTGCTCACGCGGCTGCTGAGCAGGCGAGCTGCCATCGCCATCATGTCGAAGAACACCGGAGGCCTGTCATGACGATCTTCCTGGGTCTGATCACCCCACTGGTCGCGTACGCGGTGATCACCGTGCTTCACCTCGTCATTCCCGCGAGACGTCGAGCGGGCTACGTGACAAGTGATGTGACCGGCAAGGTGACGACGTACCGCACCAACGGACGGTTCGTGCTCGCGGCGAGCATCGCGCTGTGGTTTCTGCTCGGGTATTTCGACATCGTGCCGTACACCTGGCTGTACGAGACCCGCTGGTGGGGCCTCATCGGCGCATGCGTGATCGGGCTCGCGTTCTCGTTCATCATCGTTCTGAGATATCCGTCGACCGGCAAGTCGCTGTTCGCCGACCTGTGGTTCGGCAGATCACAAGATGTGCAAGTCAAAAACGGCCTCCTGGATGCGAAGGTGTGGCTTTACCTTGTCGGCGCGGTCCTGCTGCAGCTGAACGTGCTCTCGTTCGCCGCGTTCCACCTCACGAACGTCACGGACATCAATCCCGGATTCCTTCTCGGCTGCGCGATGTTGACCTGGTTCTGCTGCGAATACCTGATCTTCGAACGCGTGCACCTGTGGACCTACGACTTCATCGCTGAGCGCGTCGGCTTCAAGCTCGGATTCGGTTGCCTGGCGTTCTACCCGTACTTCTATTCGGTCGCGCTCTGGTTCACCGCCGATCTGCCCAACCCCGGCATCCCCGCCTGGCTGACGATCCTGTTCGGCGCGATCTTCCTCGGCGGCTGGGTGCTCACCCGCGGCGCGAACATGCAGAAGTTCTTCTTCAAGACGGCACCCGGCCGCAGGTTCCTGTGGATCACACCCCAGGCCATCAGCGACGGCAACCACAGCCTGCTCGTCAATGGCTTCTGGGGTGCCAGCCGTCACATCAACTACCTCGGAGAAACCCTGCAGGCGGTGGCCATCGCCCTTGCCCCCGCCTACTTCGGCATCTGGATGGTGTGGCTGTACCCGCTCTACTACGTCGCCCTCTTCATCAGCCGCCAACTGGATGACGACAAAGTGTGCCGGGCGAAGTACGGGGCGCTGTGGGATGAGTACACGAAGACGGTGAGGTGGAGGATCGTTCCTTGGGTTTACTGAGGCGCGCGACGGGGCACAGATCGGCTGGCAGCCCTTGGGCTTGGTCGACTCAGGATTCCAGCAGCTCTAGTGGTCCGTCTGAGCGGCCTGGATGGTCGTGTCTGGCTGCCAGGGCACGAGACGAACGGGAGCAAGCCCGGCAATGCCCTCAACGGTGCTGAGCAACTCATCCCACCGTGAATCGTGGACGCGTTCGGTCTCCCGCTCTACGTCGAGCCTGGCCCGTTCGGCTTCCTGCTCTACGTCCAGCCTGGCCCGTTCGGCTTCTTGCTCTAGACGGATGGTCTCGGCTTCCGCGTCGGCGTTCGGCCGGAGTTCGGTCGCACGCATCCCGAGCTCTTCCTCCCGCTGTTTCACTTCCTCGAGCTCGCGCATCAGTTCCGCACCACGAGCAGTGAAGAACTCTTCCCACTCCTGCTGGTACTGGGCCGCGGTCGCCCTGGGCTCGGTAATGCCCAGCTTGCGGAGTTCGTCGAAGTAGCCGATCAGAACGACCCCCGTCACCGAGTCAATACTCAGAAGGATATCGCCGAGCGCAGGACGGTCGTCCGGGTCGACGTCCGGATCGAGACAAGACCACAGAGCGTCGAGAACGTGCGCACCGGGTTCTCCGCCACGGAAAGCGGCCCCGTCGTGCTTCAGGTACGCGAAGTGGGTCAAGTAGAGCAGCTTCACGACACGACCTTGTCTCGGGAACTCAGGTTCACGCCAGAATCCCCCCACGTGTTTCGGGCCCTTCTCCTTCGCGTCGCGATACCGTTCCGTTCGCTGCTCGATGGTGGCCTTCAACGAGGCACTGCACGCTCCAAGCTCCCGCAAGTTCGCAGCGACGGCGCTCAACTCGTCTTGATAGGGCGTCGCGGGGAGATCCGGGGTCAGGCGGGTCAACGCAATGGACTGTTGGGTCATGTCTCGTTGAGCTTCGACCCGTCCGCTTCGTCGCCGATCCTGCTGCGCGCGAAGCCCGACGATGACTGGTCCCGCGACCGCCAGAATCGTTGCTGCCGCAATGACTTCATCGACCGCGGGCTGGTCGCCAATGGAAGGCAGGGGCGGGTCAACCACGGTGTCGGGGAACTCGGCACGGAGGGTGTCGAGCGCTCTGATGAAGCGAGCCGCGACAGCCACAGGACCAGAATCGCCGTGCGCGAGTTCATCGGCGACCTCGTCCACGTTCGCGACCCCAGCCGCGAGCGCTGCGACGATGAGCTCCGGCGCGATCGTGAGCGCCCTGCGCAGGCTAGCCACGTCTCCCGACAACCTCGAGTAAGCGAGTCCCACCTCCGCAGCTTCGGGCATGGCCTCCGAGGCGTCTTTCAGCGCTTGCTCGGCGCCCACTCGGTCCCCCGCATCCTCCAGCGCGGCCGCCAACAAAAGCGCGCATCCGGCAGCAAACGCCCGGCCGTCGGGCAACGCGTAGCGCTGTCCCAGGGCGTAGCTCTCGGCGGCCTCGCCGAAGCGCCCCTCCGCAGCGAGCGCATGTCCGAGAGAGGCGTGAGCGGGCGCGTGAAAGCGGAACAGCTTTATGGACTCTTGGAGCTCTTCGATCGCCTCCGGTCTCCACCCCTTTTGGAGGGCAGTGAGTCCGGCGCGAAATCTCTCGTTTGCAGCGGTGGCTCGTGGGCCACGCAGGCTATCGACGACCATTCCCAGGTATCGATTGCTCGTCGAAATCTCGGAGGCGATCACCTGCACCGAAACGCCCAATACTCCGGCGAGCCCAGCGAGGTTGGTCTGCATTCGATCGCTAGCACTGTTGATGCTGTCGATAACCCCCGAGCCGCGAATCCCTTCTGTGATCGCGGCAGCTTGCTGCCACGAGTGGTCCGGACGCCGTCCTTCGAGGTTGGCGAGGATCTGGGAGACGTTCTCTTCAACGGACATTGCTCTCCTTCAGGACGGTGTCGCGCGCCGTATGAACTCTAAAGCGCCGGAGTAAGTGCGTGAGGAACCTCATCAATGCAGCACGCTTGGGCCCTGCAGGCGGAGGCGATCGCCCTCGCCCCCGGCTGGATGGTGTGGCTCTAGCGCATGCCAGGCAACACGAGCACGAGGGGATTCGGTTCCTGTCGCCTAACCGGTGATGCTCGTGCGCAGATACTCGCGTAGAGCGGGGTCGCAGACGTAGACGTACGCACCCCGGATGCCGCGGGTCAGAAGGACCGCGTAGATGTTGACGATATAGCTGAGCAAGTCAGCATCGGTGTAGACAATGCCCAACTGGCGGTTGTTCTGCTTTCCGAACGCATCGAAGTAGGACGCGCGATCAACGACGACGCGGTGGCTGACAGGGTCGAATCGCAGATCGGGCCCGATGACGACCCCCGCGTAGTTGAGGTCGTAACCCTGGACGGTGTGAATCGATCCCATCTGATCGAGAGAGCCAGGCGACGCGATCCAGTCGACTTGAGTCCGATTCCAGGGCATCGAGACCCCGTCGATCTCGATGTCGGTAGCGTCCGGTTTATCACGGGATGTCCACGGCCAAGCGAAGCCGGCCACGAGTCGCGCCAAACCGTGCTCGCGATCTCGGTCGCGGATTTCGTCGCGCATCGCGGCGAAATCATCGAAGAAGCGCAGGTCGTACTCTCCGAAATCGGGACGCACGAGCGCCTCCCGCGACTCGGCTCGGGCCGGGTCGAGAAGCCCGCGAATGAATCCGACATAGTCAGAGCCCGCGGCGACTCTCATCTGATTCATCAGGCGATAATTGCGGTGAGCGGACGACGTTGTCGAGATGAGGTCACGGACGACGTTGCCCGGAAGGTCGGCTGGCTTGACGGTCTGCGCGGCGTCAAGCAAGAAGATCTGGTGTGTGCTGCGTGCCTTGACCCAGTCGAGTTGCGTATAGGACGGGCCATCCGCACCGAACAGCTGCTCGTTGATGACGCCGAACTGGATGTTGAGAGCCGCAGCCGGCTGGTTAGCTCGCTGACTGAGTCGGTGAGTCTCGTCAACGATGAGGAGATCGAACCGCTCACCCCTTCCAACTTCGAACGGCGACAGAACCATGTTGGGATCGAGACCTGGGGTGCTCTTGAATACCTTCTTCACGGACTTGCGAAGCGACTGTTGTGGAATCACCATTCCCATCCGCAGCCCAGCGAACACTTCTCGCGTCCCCTCCAGGAAGAAGTCCGAGAAGAGCGAATCACTGTCCAGCTCTGCCTCGTCTGTCGCCACGGTCGCAGCGACGTCGACCAGCAACTTGAGCAGGAAGATCCCGACGACCGTCTTGCCCGTGCCCGGCTCCCCCAACACCGTGATGGTGCTCGCATTCCCCCTTCGCAGATCTTCGGCGAGGCCTTCAACGATGCCGTCGATGGCGATCTCCTGATCAGAGTTGAGCGCCTTGAACGGCGAGAGCTTGAAGAGGACACTGCTCTCGATCTGCGGGATCGTGTGAGTGAAAACTCCCTGCGCCTTGAGCCTCTCGAAGATGTCGGCAAACGCCTTGCGGTATCGGTGGCGGTCGAAATAGTCGGCATCAGTGATCCCGTGATTCTGGTTGAGAACCTGGTGCTGCCCGTCTCCGGCGAGCCATCTGATGAGATGAGACTCGAGATCTAAGCAGGCAGACTTGTTGAAGGTCTCGTCGATGACGACTCGCATGGCCGTGAGGGCAGCCTTTTCGGGGTTTGCGAGGTGCTGACGCATCCGGCCCAGTGTGTTGCGCGTCTCTCCGACATACGCCTTGCCCGGTCCGTCGAGAACGTAGACCACTGGCCAGTTGCTGTACCGGGGATCGAGCCTGGCCCACGTCTCGAGGTCCCGCGACGTGAAACGAAGCCGCTCGATCTCAGAGCTGGTCATACTTGTCGCTGCGACCCCGAGCACGATCAGCGGGATATTTTCGCTTCGTCTCCTCGAGCTTGTCGAGGACGATCTGGGATGGGTCCGCACCGATGCGATCCGCGAGCAAGTAGCAGTAGGTCAATACGT
>JBDSKH010000188.1:0-4745 GCA_039917005.1 Pseudolysinimonas sp. | reverse complement strand
GTCGTCGAGCTCGACGACCGGTCGGCCCTCGAGCCAGGTCAGGGTCCAGCGCCAAGCGGACGTGTCGATGTCTGCGAGCTCGTGCTCGACCTCGGCGATCGCCCCGGTCATGGCGGGCGGGATCCGGTCGGGAGGTTGCGCCCCGACGGCCCAGCGGGTTCCGAGTTGCATCAGGCGATCCCCGTTCCGTTGCCGAGCTCGCGCTCGTAGACCACCCAGGTCGCACGGGTCGCGATGCGGTCGTAGAGCTTCTGCGCGGGGGTGTTGTCGGCGGCGGTGATCCAGCGCAAGGTGCCACCGCCGGCTGCCGCGCCATCCAGAGCCGTCCTCTCGATGAGGTCGCGGGCGATGCCCTGGCCACGCCGCTCCGGGACGACGTACAGGTCGTCGAGGAACCAGGCCGACCCCGCCGTGAACGTGTCGCTCAGCCGCCGGACATGTGCGAAGCCCACCAGCTCTCCAGCGTCCTCGGCCACCAGCGCAGAGACCTCATGCTCGGGATCGAGCAGCCATGCCCACACCCCATCGAAGACCTGGTCGTCGAAGTCGGTCTCATAAAAGACGCCGTAGGCGCGGAAGAGGGTCTCCCAGGCGGCGCGGTCGGAGGCGGCGATCGGGCGGATGTCAGTCACGGGTCTCCTTCTCGCGGGCGACGAGCAGCCGGTGCAGGCGCACGGCATGGTACGCCTCTGCGGATGCGGCGCTCGGGAATCCGCACCCGTCGCGCGGTGCATACACCGGGGTGATGTCCTCGCCCACGTGCAGCCAGACGATCAGCGGATCCTGCAGCGACATGATGCAGTTGTCGTCGGTCGGCGGGGCATCCGGTACCGCATAGGCGGTCAGCAGAGCCGGGATGTCGTCCTGATCGACGCGGTCGACGTACTGCACCAGTTGCGGGGTCCCGTCGGGAGCGTCCGTCCAGGGCTCGGCCGTGCAGACGAAGACACCGTCGACATCGGCGGGCGCGATGACGAGCGAGTCGTAGTGGATGGCGGAGATGAGGGGGCACTGCAGCTGGATGTGGGGGTGGGTCGCGGGAAGCAGCGGATAGACGCCCCCGTCGTCGGGCGCGATTCCCGGTCCGCTGGGCCCGGCGGACGACGATGCGGACGGGGTGGGGGATGCGACGGGGGGAGCGCCGGTGCTGCACGCGGAGAGCGCCACGACCGCGACCGCGCCGATGACGAGCGTGCGAAAAGTCATCGTCCCATTGTCCTCAATGCTCCGCCGGAGTGTCACGCTCGTCGAGCGGCACGCCCTGGTCGAATTCGACCAGCACGTGCCTGTCGGCGTTCGCATATGCCGTCACCGCATCGTCGCGCGGGAACCCGCATTCGTCGACCGGCGCGTAGATCGCCACGACGGTTCCGCGTTCGTGCACCCACAGGATGAGGGGGTCGGCCAGGTGGTCCGGGCAGGCACCGCCGCGGCGGGTGTCGTTCGGCAGCGAATACACCTCGAGCAGCGAGTGCGGATCCACGATGCGGTACGCCACCTGCCACGACCCGTAGGTGGTCACCCCGTCGCTCGGCCGGTGCTCGCCGGCGCGGCAGGCGTAGACGAACTCATAGGGTGCCACGATGCCGGGATAGTGGACCACGGGGACATCGGGGCAGTAATCGAGCACGTCGGGCTCGGTGATCGGGTCGAGCGGTTCGCGATTCTGCGGTTCGGCAGGGAACGACGGCCCGACCGCCGGGTCCGGGGCCGGCCAGCACCCGCTGAGTCCGAGACCGACGACGGCGATCAGGCACGCGGCAGCGACGGTGCTCGCCCGCCGCGTGCCGGGCATCACGCCTCCCCGGCCGCCGGGAGGTCGGCGAGCACGATGTCGGTGACGGCGATCTCGTCGGCCTCGACCACGGTCAGTTCGGCGATCCGTCCGACCGCCTTCAGATCATCGGCGGCCTCGGCGAGAATCGCGGGTCCGGACAGCGTCGCCGAGACGACCTCCGTCTTCTGCGAGGCCTTCGCGTCGGTCTTCGCACGACGGATGCCGATGAGCGCTTCGCTCACAGCCGCGAGCAGGCCGCTCGGCTCGACGGTCTCGAGCACGGGCCAGGGTGCCCGGTGGATCGAGTCGACGTGGGTCCAGCGCCAGACCTCCTCCGTCGCGAACGGGATGACCGGGGCGAGCAGGCGCAGCATGATGTCGAGCGCCGTGCGAAGCGCGTACACGGCGCTCTCGTCGCCCGCGTACGCCCGTTCCTTCACGAGCTCGAGGTAGTCGTCGCAGAACGTCCAGAAGAACTGCTCGGTCACCTCCAGCGCCCTGGCGTGGTCGTACTCCTCGTACGCCTTCGTGGCGGTGTCGACCACGACGCCGAGCTCGGCCAGCATGTCCGCATCCAGCGGCGCGATCACGGGGAGGGCCTCGAGATGGGGCGCGTCGCGCTCCTTCTCCGCCATCTCGAAGCCGTAGACGAACTTCGCCGCGTTCAGCACCTTGATCGCCAGGCGGCGCCCGATCTTGATCTGCTTGGGGTTCTGCGGATCGAAGGCCGCGTCGGTTCCGAGACGCGACGATGCCGCCCAGTAGCGCACCGCGTCCGACCCGTGTTCGGCCAGGATGGGCGCCGGGGTGACGACATTACCCTTCGATTTCGACTGCTTCTTGCGGTCGGGATCGAGGATGAAGCCGGAGATCCCGGCGTGCTTCCACGGCACTTGCCCGTGCTCGAGCTGGGCGCGCAGCACTGTCGAGAACAGCCAGGTACGGATGATGTCCTGTCCCTGCGATCGCAGGTCGTACGGGAACACCAGGTCGAACAGGTCGTCGTCGACGGCCCAGCCGCCGGCGATCTGCGGGGTCAGGCTCGAGGTCGCCCAGGTGTCCATGATGTCCAGTTCGCCGACGAATCCATTGGGCTGGTTGCGCTGCGATTCGTCGTAGCCGGGGGCCGGCGCCGAGGACGGGTCGATCGGCAGCAGATCTTCGCCGGGCACGATCGGTTGATCGCGCATCGGCTCTTCGTCGGCGTCGAGCGGGTACCAGACCGGGATCGGCACCCCGAAGAACCTCTGCCGCGAGATCAGCCAGTCGCCGGTGAGGCCGCCCACCCAGTTGTCGTAGCGCACCCGCATGAAATCGGGGTGGAAGTCGATGGCGGCCCCGGCATCCACCAGCTTTGTCTTCAGCGCCTCGTCGCGGGCGCCATTGGTGATGTACCACTGGCGCGTGCTGATGATCTCGAGCGGCTTGTCGCCCTTCTCGAAGAACTTGACGGGGTGGGTGATCGGTTTCGGTTCGCCGATCAGGTCGCCCGATTCGCGCAGCAGTTCGACGACGCGCGCCTTGGCGCTGAAGACCGTCTTGCCGGCGAGCTCGGCGTACGCCTGCGCACCATCGGGCCCGAACACGTCGGCGGCGGGTGCCTCGTCGAGCAGGCGACCGTCTTTGCCGATGACGGCGCGGATCGGCAGGTCGAGCTCGCGCTGCCAGACCACGTCGGTCACGTCGCCGAAGGTGCAGATCATTGCGACGCCCGAGCCCTTGTCCCGCTGGGCGAGATGATGCGCCAGCACCGGCACCTCGACACCGAACAGCGGCGTGGTGACGGTGGTGCCGAACAACGGCTTGTATCGCTCGTCGTCGGGATGCGCGACGAGCGCGACACAGGCCGGCAGCAGTTCGGGTCGCGTCGTCTCGATCTCGATGCTTTCGCCGTCGGGCCGGTGGAACGACACCCGGTGGTAGGCGGCGGGCTGGTCTTTGTCTTCGAGCTCTGCCTGGGCGACGGCGGTGCGGAATGTGACATCCCAGAGGGTCGGGGCGTCGGCCTGGTATGCCTCGCCGCGGGCGAGGTTGCGCAGGAACGCCCGCTGGGCGGCGAGTTGCGCCTCCGGCCCGATGGTGCGGTAGGTCAGCGACCAGTCGACGCTGAGCCCCAGATCGCGCCAGAGCGACTCGAACTGCTTCTCGTCCTCGGCGGTCAGCCGTTCGCACAGTTCGATGAAGTTGCGTCGCGAGATCGGCGCCTGATCCGCGGCCTTGCTGCTGGCGTTGTCGCCGCCTTCGAGCGGCGGAACGTAGCCCTCGATGTAGGGGAGTGTGGGATCGCAGCGCACCCCGTAATAGTTCTGCACGCGACGCTCGGTCGGAAGGCCGTTGTCGTCCCACCCCATCGGGTAGAAGAGGTGCTGCCCGCGCATCCGCTGGAACCGTGCCGCCAGATCCATGTGGGTATAGCTGAACACGTGTCCGATGTGCAGGCTGCCGGATGCGGTGGGCGGCGGAGTGTCGATGCTGAAGACGGCATCGGGGCCGTCAGCGAGTGCTGCCGCGCGATCGAACCGGTGGGTGCCGTCGCGCTCCCAGGCCTCGCCCCACTTGGCTTCGAGCCCCTCGAGGGCCGGCTTGTCGGGAATGGCGTTCGACGATGGTTTCACGTCGGTCATGGTGCTGCTCCGGTTCGATATGTGCGGCACCGTGTCGATGAAGGGGTGCCTGAATGTGGGGCGAGACCATGCCCGCCAGAAAGTCTAGGCCCCCGCAATGGGGCATGACGGGACGGGCTCCAGGCCGCACCCTTGGTCAGTGTCCGCGAACCCTAGTCGTGAGGCGCGTCGATCCCCCTGGTCGGTGCGTTCGCGCATCCTCGCGGTCATTTTGCTGGTCACCTTCCTCGGCATGACCGCTGCGGGCGCTACCGCCTACCTCGTCGGACGCCAATCGGTGGTCAACTCGGTCGACCAACGCCTCACAGAACAGGTCGCAACCGCTCGGTTGATCGCTCTCGGGG
>JBDSKH010000187.1:0-5033 GCA_039917005.1 Pseudolysinimonas sp. | reverse complement strand
ATCGACGTCGTCGTTCTGATCTCGCTCGGCATCCCGCTGTACATCGTCACGATGGCGGGGCAGAACGTGCCCGGCTTCGCCGTGCTGCGTACCTTCGGCTACGAGCACCCGCCGGCCCGCGCCATCTTCGTGGCCTCGGGCGCCGGGACCATCGTGGGCGGGCTGTTCGGCGCCTACACGCTCAACCTCTCGGCCATCACCGCCGCGATGATGGCCGGACCCGACGCGCATCCCGATCGGTCGAAGCGCTGGATCGCGACGGTCACCGCGGGGAGCAGCTACATCGTGCTGGGGCTGGTCGCGAGCGCCGCCACGGCCCTGGTCTCGGTCAGCCCGCCCATCCTGATCACGGCGATCGCCGGGCTGGCCCTGTTCGGGGCGCTGGCCGGAGCCGTCACCTCGGCTCTCGAGGAACCCGAGCATCGACCGGTCGCGATCATCACGTTCCTGGTCGTGGTGTCGGGGATCACGCTCGCCGGCATCGGGTCGGCACTCTGGGGACTCGTCGTCGGCGGGATCGTCATGCTCTGGCTGGGCTGGGGCCGGCGCCGCAAGCCGGATGCCGCGGAGCTCGACACGCAGCCCGATCCCGCTCCGTGACACGGCGCCGTCCCTCGCGTCGGTGGCCCTCGCCACAATGGAGTGTGCTGTCGCGTCTGCGTTCCCGTCTGGCCGCCGCCGATCCGGTGCTGCGCGTCCTGGGGGTCTCGACCCTGATCGGCACGCTCGGGCGAGGGGTGTTTCTCACCGTCACGGTGCTGTACTTCCACTTCATCGTCGGTCTGTCCGACCCCGAGATCTCGATCGTGGTGGCCGCCTCGAGCGCGACGGGCATCGTCACGTCGCTGATCGGAGGGCAGCTCTCCGATCGGTTCAGCGCGCGCCGGGTGCTGCTCGTGGCCCTCGTCATCGAGAGCGTCGGGCTCGTCTCGTACTCGTTCGTCAGCGAATTCTGGATGGCGGTGACGGTCGCCTGCGTCGCTTTCGGTTCCGAGACGGGTGCCCACTCCGCGCGATCCGCCATCATCGCGCGAGGGTTCGAGGGTCCGGGGCGTGTCACCGCCCGCGCCGTCCTGCGCACGATCACCAACGTGGGCATCGCCGTCGGCTCGGCGGTCGGCGGTCTCGCCCTGCTGATCGGCACGGCCGAGGCGTACCGCGCGATCCTCATCGGGGCCGGGGTCGTCTATTTCGGCGCCGCGGTGCTGACGCTCCGGCTCCCGGCATCCGTCGACGCGGCCACTCCGGCACCCGCCGGTCCCGAAGGCGCGGACGCACCGATCGACGGCACCTCGGCGGCCGGCGCCGAGACCGACCTCGGCGACGCGGTCGACGCGGCACGCCCGTCTCGCTGGGCCCACTCGCCGTGGCGCGATCCGCGTTATCTCGCGCTGGCGGCCCTCAGCGGAGTGTTCGCCATGCAGTTCGGGCTGCTCGAATTCGGCGTCCCGCTCTGGGTCGCGCAGCGCACCGACGCCCCCGAGGCGATCGTTTCCGTGCTCCTGATCCTGAATACCGTGATCGTGATCGCGTTCCAGGTGCCGCTGTCGCGCGGCACGCACGAGTTGCGCAGAGCCGGAAGGGTGATCGGCCTCGCGGGCGGGCTCATGGCAGGCGCCTGCTTCGTCTACGCCGCGGCCGCCGGGGTCTCGCCGGTCTGGGCCGTCGTCATCCTCCTGGCGGCGGGAACGGCGCACGCGTTCGCGGAGGTGTTCTCGCAGGCCGGAATCTGGGGCCTGAGCTTCGAGCTCGCCGACCCGGTCAAGGCCGGCGCCTACCAGGGCATCATCGGCACGTTCTACTCGGCGGGTGCCACGTTCGCGCCGCTGATCGTGACCGCCACGGCGCTCAATATCGGACTGCCGGGGTGGGGCGTCCTCGCCGTGCTGTTCCTGCTCTCGGCCGCCGGCATGACCGCGATCGCGATCCGCGCCGCCCAGCATCAGGAGGCGGCGACACGAGTCGTTACCGCCTCCTGAGCCTGGGGGTCAATGGAACGGCAAGCGCAGTACGAACACCTCGGCCGGCAGCTGCGTCGCGAGGACCGTCAGGCCACCGACGATGCTCGTGCAGAACAGCGCGAGCGGAAGGAGGAACAGGGGCCTGTTGTGCGTCACGCGCGAATAGTGATTCGACCGGGAAACGATGACCTGCGGCACGGGGATACTCCTATGGATCGACCTGCACACGAAGGCTCCGCGTGCGGCCCTCGTCGACCCAGCGCGGGAGAGCATCCCCAGTACACCGCACAGCCGGGGTACACGGAATGTCCCCCTTGGGGGGTAGAACGGTCGGTTCTCGTCGCTAGTCGAGCCCGCGGCGCTTCAGGAGCGGCTCGATCACGGCGTCACGCCCGCGGAATTCGCGGTATGCCTCGAGCGGGTCTTTCGACCCGCCGACGCCGAGCAGCAGCGATCTGAACCGGTCGCCGTTCGCGCGGGTCAGCCCGCCGTTCTCGGTGAACCACTCGACGGTGTCGGCGTCGAGCACCTCGCTCCAGATGTATGAGTAGTACCCCGCGTCGTAACCGCCGGAGAAGATGTGGGCGAAGTACGCGCTCGAGTAGCGCGTCGGGACTGCCGGGTTGTCCAGGCCGATGGAGGCGAGGGCGGCCGCCTCGAAGGCGCCGACGTCCTCGACGGCTGCCGCGGCATCCGGAGTCAGCGTGTGCCAAGCCTGGTCGAGCAGGGCCGCGGCAAGGTACTCGCTCGTCGCGAAGCCCTCGTTGAACGTCTCGCTCGCGCGGATGCGCTCCACCACGCCGGCGTCGAGAGGCTCGCCGGTCACGTGGTGCTTCGCGTAGTTCGCGAGCACCTCCGGCCAGAGCATCCACATCTCGTTCACCTGGCTCGGGAACTCGACGAAATCGCGGTAGACGTTGGTGCCCGCCAACTTCGGATACGTGACCCGCGCGAACAGCCCGTGCAGCGCATGCCCGAACTCGTGGAAGAACGTCGACACCTCGTCGAACGTCAGCAGGGTGGGCTCGCCGGCGGCGGGCTTCGGCACGTTGAGGTTGTTGACGACGACCACCGGATGCTTGAGCAGGTCGCTCTGCGAGATCAGCGAGTTCATCCAGGCCCCGCCACGCTTCGAATCGCGCGTGTACAGGTCGAGGATGTAGAGCCCGAAGCCCGTGCCATCGGCGTCGGCCACCTCGAAGACGCGCGCCTCCGGGTGATACGCGATCAGGTCGGGGCGCTCCGTGAACGTGACCCCGTAGAGCTCGGTCGCGGCGAAGAACACGCCGTCCTGCAGGACGCGCTCGGCCTCGAACCACGGACGAAGCGCGGCGGTGTCGACGTCGAACTTCGCCTGGCGCACCTTCTCGGTGTAGAACGCCCAGTCTGCGGCTTCGAGCACCTCGCCCGGGTTCATGGCGTCGAGATCGATCTGCTCCTCGCGGGCGTTCCTGGCCGCCGACGCGGCCAGCGGCGTGAGCATCTCGGCGACGGCCTCTGGCGTGCCGGCGGTCTCGTCGGCGGTGACGGCCGCTGCATGGCTGGCGAAGCCGAGCAGGGCGGCACGATCGGCCCGGAGACGCGCGATCTCGAGCACCGCCTCGCGATTGTCGAATTCGCCGCCGTGCGACCCGCGCGCTCGCGAGGCAGCCATGAGTCGTTGCCGCAGGCCTCGATGGGTGAGCGTCGCGAGGTACGGGTGCCCGGTGGGAAGCACCAGGGTGAGGAGCCAGCCGTCGAGGTCGCGGTCGGCGGCCGCCTGCGCCGTCGCGGACAGCTCCCCGGCGTCGAGACCGTCGAGTTCTGCGGCATCGGTGACGTGGACGGCCAGTTCGTTGGTGTCGGAGAGCAGATTCTTCTCGAATTTCGTCGTCAGGGTCGAGATGCGCTGGTTGAGCTTCTTGAGCGTCTCCTTCTCGGCATCGTCGAGTCCGGCACCGGCCAGGGTCATCTCGGTGTGCCACCGCTCGACGAGGTACCGCTGCTCGGAGCTGAGGCCTCCGGTCTCGTCCGGAAGCGGCTCGGCGGCCAGCTGGTCGAATACCGTCTTCACGCGCCAGTACAGCTGGCTGTCGAGCAGGATGGCGTCGCGATGCGCGGCGAGCTGGGGCGCGAGCTTCTCCTCGAGGTCGTTGGTGAAGTCGTTGGAATCGGCAGAACTCTTGTTGAAGAACACCTCGCTCACGCGGTCGAGCAGCTGACCGCTCCGCTCGAGCGGTTCGAAGGTGTTCTCGAAGATCGGGAAGTCGCGTTTTCGCACGATCGCCTGCACCTCGACGAGCTGCTCCGCCATCCCGGCCGCGAAGGCCGGCTCGAAGTGCTCGTCGCGGATCTCGGCGAACGGGGGCAGCCCGTAGGGGAGCGCGCTCGGTGCGGCGAACGGATTTGCGGCGGAGAGGTCGGTCACCGGTTCAGCCTAGATCGGCATGTCTCGCGCTACGTTGTCCGCCATGGGCATGCTGACGCACAGCCGGGTCGAGATCGCGGCCCCGGCATCCGAGGTGTTCTCCTGGCTGACCGAGCCGGCGAAGCTGACCGCCTGGCTCGGGGGAGCGGGCGGCATGCCGGAAGACCCCTCCGTACTCGCTGCGGGATGGACCTCGACGACCGACGTGCCGCCCGTCGGCAAGACCACGATCGAGATCGTCACGTGGGATCCGCCGAAACGGCTCGACTACCTGACCACCTATACGGGCGGCGACTCACACACCAGCTACCAGGTGGCCGAGGGCGACGGGGTCACCACCTTGGTGTGCGAGAGCGACACCGACTGGGCGCGCCCGGAGGGTCTGTGGGATTCCGCGATCGACAAGGCCGCCGCCGGGCAGTCGGAGGAGATGCGCGAGACCCTCGAGACCCAGATGGACTCGCTGGAGGGTCAGCTCGACGCCGGTGCATTCGATGGGATCGCCCAGGGGCAGATGCAGTCGGTGCTCGATGCCTCGCTGCAGAAGCTCAAGGCTCTGATCGAGGCGGCATCGCCACCCGCGGCATCCTGAGGCACCCGTCGTAGCAGGACCGCAAAGAAACAGTTGCAAAGAAGTGTTTGCAAAGGTACCTTTGCAATATGTC
>JBDSKH010000186.1:0-8694 GCA_039917005.1 Pseudolysinimonas sp. | reverse complement strand
TGAATAGGTCGAGAGTTCGATTCTCTCAGGTGGCTCTTGGCTTGGGCCATCCATCGGCATCCCACCCGAGGCGGCGGATGGCCAGGGTCGGGGCGCCGCCGCTTGCGCCGTCGTAGAAGTGGTAGGCGAGCCATCCATTGGACGCGGATTGTCCGCCAGGACCGATCTCGTCGCCGTCCGTCTTCAGCAGCAGGGTGCCACCGTCCTCGAGCAGCGGCACGCCGTCGCGGTCGAGGTACGGCCCGGTTACCTCGGCAGAGCGCCCGACCCACATGGAGTAGGTGCTGTTCAGTCCCTGGCAGCACGAGTCCTTCGAGACGAACAGGTAGTACCAGCCGTCGTGCTCGATCAGGTATGGCGCTTCGATCGCGTTCGGCGGTGATCCGCGGTCGGCGAGACGCAACGGGACCGCGGCCGGATCGGCGAGCATTCCCGAGGGCCACTCGAGCTCGACCATGCGGATGCCGCTCCAGAACGAGCCGAACGCCATCCACGGCGTTCCGTCGACGTCGATCACGCCGGGGTCGATCGCGTTGAAGTCATCGCTGGTGGCGGACTCGAGCACCGATCCCTGATCGACCCAGTCGTACGCAGCGTCATCCGGGTCGAGCGTCGTGTTCGTCGCGAGCGCGATCACCGAGTGGTTCGAGCCGAACGTGGATGCGGCGTAGTAGAGGTACCAGGTGCCATCGTGCTGGATGAGCTCGGGCGCCCACAGGTTCGAAACGCCGCGGACCGCTTCGACGAGCCAGGCCGGCTTCTCGTTCCAGACCGTGTCGACGAACGTCCAGGTGAGCCCCTGGTCGACGGACCGCCGGATCTGGATGTTGCCGTCCCCGCGTGCGCTGCCGGTCGCGAAGACGTACCAGTCGTCGCCATCCACTACGAGCGCTGGATCGTGCGCAGCGAGGTCTCCCGTCAGTTCCAGCTTCCCGCCGGTCGCGGGCGCGCACCCGCCCATCATGACCACAAGTGCGGCCGCAACGACGAGCGATGTCGTTCGCGCTACGAGAGCGAGAGCGCGGTCCATGACACCGGGGGCAGTGTGATCGTGAGGGTCCCAGCCTCCACGGTGACGGAGTCGTTCGGAACGAGTCCGACCCGGTTCTGGTCGGCGAGCGTGTTCTTCGCGTACACGTCGTTGTCCGCGAGGGTGAGCGCGGTGGCGACGGCGGTGGCCGGGAGTGCGGCGACGTCCATCGTGACCGTTGCTGCGACATCCTGGCTGCGGTTCACGAGGAAGACCGATGTGCTGCCGGAGTCCGCGTCGTGGGTGGCCGCGGCATCCACGACATTGACCGTTCCGTACACCTCGGTGTCGTACCGGTCAGAGGTGAGGCTCACGTCGAGCGACTCCCCCTGCGCGAGACGTGACGTCTCGGCGAACGGGAAGAACGTCGTCTGACGCCACGCCGGGCCCCCCGGCTCAGTCATGATCGGAGCAATCACGTTGACGAGTTGCGCGAGGCTTGCGGACGTCACGCGGTCGGCTCGGCGCAGCAGCGAGATGAGGAGGTTGCCGAAGACGACGGCATCGGCAACCGAGTAGATGTCCTCGAGCAGCCGGGGCGCCTCAGGCCACTTCTCAATGTCGGTGATCTTGTCGACATTGTGGTACCGCTCGATGTACCAGACATTCCATTCGTCAAACGAGAGGTTCATGGTCTTTTCACTGCCGCGCTCCGCCTTGACGTCGTCGGCGACGGTGATCACCGTCTCGATGAAGTTGTCCATGTCCGTCGCCGACGCGAGGAAGCTGGCGAGGTCGCCGTTCCTCTCCTCGTAGTAGGCGTGACATGAGATGAAATCGACGTCGTCGTAGGTGAGCTCGAGCACGGTGCGCTCCCACGTGCCGAATGTCGGCATCTGGGCGTTGGAGCTGCCACACACGACCAACTCGACTCCGGGGTCGAGCTGGCGCATGGCCTTGGCCGTCGTGGCTGCGCGTGTGCCGTAGTCCTCCGCGGTCGAATGGCCGAGCTGCCACGGACCGTCCATCTCGTTGCCCAGGCACCACATCCCGATGCCGTACGGCTCGGTACGACCGTTGGCGATCCGCCAGTCCGACAGACGTGTCCCTGAACGGACGTTGGCGTACTCGAGCACATCGAGCGCCTCCTGCACCCCGCGAGTGCCGAGGTTCACGGCGTACATGAGCTCGCTGCCGGCCTTGTCGATCCAGCGCGCGAACTCGTCGAGCCCGACCTCGTTGGTCTCGGTCGAGTGCCACGCGAGGTCGACCCGGCGAGGACGCTCCGAACGCGGGCCGACGCCGTCCTCCCACCGATACCCGGAGACGAAGTTGCCGCCCGGGTAGCGGATCGTCGACACCCCGAGCTCACGGACGAGATCGAGCACGTCGGTGCGGAAGCCGTCGGCGTCCGCCGCCGGGTGACCCGGCTCGTAGATGCCGTCGTAGACGCAACGGCCGAGGTGCTCGACGAATGACCCGAACAGGCGGCGGTTGACCGTGCCGACCGTGCGCCGGGGGTCGATCGTCAGGTGTGCGTTGGGCATAGTTCGCTCTCGAATTCGTGGGTGTGAGTGGTGGAGGTCGGGCTACTTGAGGCTGCCGAGCGACAGCCCGCCCTGCCAGTACTTCTGCAGGGAGAGGAAGGCGATGACCAGCGGCACGATCGAAACCAGGCAGCCGATGATGATGTAGCTCCACAACGAAGCTCCTCCGTTGTTGGCCGACGCGAGTCCCTGCCACAGCCCGATTCCGACGGTCACCGGGAACAACTCGCTGTTGCTGAGCATCGCCAGGGGCAGGAAGTAGTTGTTCCAGGTGCCGACGATCGAGAGCAGCAACACGGTGACCAACGCGGGTCGCATGAGCGGCAGGGCGACCTGGAGGAACGTGCGCATCTCGCCGGCACCGTCGACCCGCGCGGCGTCCATCAGTTCATCGGGTACAGCATCACGCGTGTACACCGCCATCAGGTAGACGCCGAACGGATTGAGCAACGACGGCAGGATCACCGCCCAGATCGTGTTCGTGAGGTGTGCTGCAGAGAGCATGATGAACGTCGGGATGACGAGGGCCGTGAGCGGCACCATCACCGAACCCAGCAGCAACGCAAACGCGAGTCCGCGGCCCCGGAACGAGAACTTGGCGAAGCCGTAGCCGGCCAGCACGCACAGGATCGTCGCGCCGACCCCGCCGGTGAGGGCGTAGAACGCCGAGTTCGTGAGCCAACGCCCGTAGATGCCGCCATTGAAGCTGAAGAGCCCCACGAGGTTGCCGATGAAGTCGATGTTCTCGCCGAACCAGAGTGCGTTGCCTCCGCCGAAGAGACCCGGCGCATCCTTGGAGCTGTTGACGATCACCCACCAGAACGGCACGAGGAAGTAGAGAAGCATGAAGCCGAGCACGAGCTGGGCACCGATGTGGCGCGGCTTGCGCTGCACGCGAAGCGTGCGTGAGGTCTGCACCGCGGTCATGACAGGAACCCTCCGCGCTTGCGAGTGAGGAACAAGAACAGGTACACGCAGATGAAGACGACGATGCCGAGTGCGAACGAGATCGCCGACCCGTAGTTGAAGTTGGCGAGGGCGAACGCCTGCTGGTACGCGTACATGTTCGGAGTGAAGTCAGGACCGATCGAGCCGGCCGCGAGCAGGCGGAGGATCTGCGGTTCGTTGAAGAACTGCAGTGTTCCGATGAGGGCGAACACCAGGATGAGCAGCAAAGCGCTGCGCACGAGTGGCACCTTGATCTGCAGCACGATCTGCAGGCCACTGGCGCCGTCGATGCGTGCGGCCTCGTACAGCGTCGGATCGATGCCCTGTAGCGCCGCGAACAGGATGATCATGTAGTACCCGGCCCACTGCCACGTCACGATGTTCAGGAGGGCGATGAAGATGAGCTGCTTACTGAGCAGGTCGGGCGCCGTGGCATCGAACGCGCCGAAGATGTCGGTGAGCGGCCCGAAGTTCTTGCTGTACAGGAACCCCCACATCAGCGCACCGATCACGGCCGGGATGGCGTACGGCAGGAAGATCATCAGCCGCGAGAATCGGGCGAACCGCGTCGCGACGGCGTCGAGGATGAGCGCGATCACCAGCGACAGGAACATCTGCAGGGGGATCAGCACGATCGAGAACCGGATGACGAACCCAACACCCTCGAGGAAGTTCGGATCGGTGAACGCCTTCGCGTAGTTGTCGAACCAGACGAATGATGTGCCGCCGATCAGCGCCTTCTTGAAGAGCGACAGATAGAACGCGTACGCGAGCGGTGCGATCAGGAAGACCAGGAAGACGATGCCGAACGGGGCGATGAACAGCCAGCCGATCGAGCCGCGGCGGCTGGTCCGCCTCGGGCTCGCGAGGGCTTGAGTGGTCATGGGAGTCCTTGGGGTTCGAAAGCCGGAGCAATGAGTCGAGCGTGAGTGGGGCGTGCCCGGTCGGCACGCCCCACCTCGGCTACTCGGTGACGGTGAAGCCCTGCTCGACTGCGTAGTCGACGAGCTTCTGCTGCAGGTCGTCCGCAGCCTGCGAGCCGTCCTTCTCACCTGCGTTGATCGCGGCCAGTTCCTCAGTGAACGATGCGTAGTAGAACTGCGCGAACGGGCTGTAGATGAAGCCCTTGTACGCGTTGGCCGCCGGAACGTAGACCTCCTTGTTGGCCTGCTGGCCGTTGAAGAAGCCGACCTCGGCGTCCACGAACTCCGGGGACGTCAACACGCCATTGTTGAGCGGGAAGATGATCTGGTTCTCCCACCCGTCGCGCAGACTGTCCTCATCCGCGTAGATGCCGAAGGCGACCTTCGCCGCGAGCTCCGGGTCCTTGGCTTGCGTGGTCACCGAGAAGGCCGAGCCACCCCAGTTGACCGACACCGGGTTCGCCGGGTCCCACTGGGGCAGCGGTGCCGTTGCGAACAGTCCGGCGTCCTCGCCCTCGCCGACACCGGCGCCGCTGAGATAGCCGGGAGCCCATGCCGCCGACACGTAGGTCGCGTAGTCGCCGCCGACGACACCCGCGATGTACTCGGGGGTGAACTGGTCCTGAGTGCCGACCAGGCCCTTCTGGACCAGGCCTGCCCAGTAGTCGAGCACCTCCTTGGTGGCGTCATCGTTCACCTTGATGCCGATCTCCTCCGGGGTGGCGGGATCGTAGGTGAACGGCTGCGCGCCGTTCTGGATGGTGAGCGCCATGAAGACGGCCGGCACGTTCGCGCCGAGGTCGCCGAAGAGAGGGCCGCCGGCATCCTTGACCGTCTGCGCAGCAGCCTCGTACTCGGCCCAGGTGGTGGGCGGCGTGATGCCGAACTGATCGAAGATATCGGTGCGGTAGATCATGCCCATCGGGCCACCGTCGACCGGAGCCCCGAACACGGCATCGCCGACCGAGACGTCCTTCCAGGCACCTTCGCTGAAGTTGCCCTCGACCTCGGCGTAGCCGAAGTCGCTGATGTCGACGAGCGCGTTCTGCACGACGTAGTTCGGGATGCGGTCGGCCTCGAGCATGACGACGTCGGGGGCACCGGTGCCGGCGGCGATCGCGGTCTGGAACTGGTCGTACTCGTCGTTGCCCTGCCCGACGTTCGTCCAGCAGACCTGGACATCGTCGTTGAGCTCGTTGAAGTTTTCGACGACGAGGGCCATGTTCGGGTACCAGCCCCACACGGTGACGACGGGAGCGTCGGTCTTCGTGATGGTGTTGTCGCAGCTGGCGTTTCCACCGCCGTCGCCGCCACCTCCACCGGTGGACGTGCATGCGGCCAGCAGGGCGGCGAGCGCGACTGCGGATGTTGCCGCGAAGAGAGTTGTCTTCTTCACTGTGATCTCCGTTTCGGACTTCATTGTCGGGGCGGATCGAGCGCATCGCATAGTTCAGCAGGAGCTGGCTTCGACCTTTGTAACGTTACATAGTGAACGTTACAAACAGACTGCCGCACGGCCCGTCGGCCTGTCAAGTGCGTCATGGGTCAGCCCGACGACTCGCGCTCGACGATGCGGAACGCCGACAGCAGTTCGCGAGGATGCGCACGCGGTGGCTTCTCGCCCGGACCACGCTCGGTTTTCTCGGCGATGCGTTCGAGCAGGACGTTCACGGCCATATTCGCAATCTCTCGTCGCCCAGGGTCGACCGTCGACAGGCTCGGCAACGAGAAGCTGCCCTCGTCGACATCGTCGAAGCCGATGATCGCGACGTCGTCGGGGATGACCTTGCCCTGCTCCTGCAGCACGCGCATGGAGCCGAGCGCGAGTTCGTCGTTCATCGCGAACAGGCCGTCGAACGCGACGCCGCTTGCGAGCAACTTGCGGGTCGCGTCCGCGCCATTCGCCCGGTGCCACGACCCCATGTACGCGACAAGAGAGTCGTCGAACGGGATGCTCGCGGCGTCGAGCGCCTCCCGATAGCCCTTGAGCCGGAGACCCGCCGACCCGATCACTTCGCCCTCGTGCGCACCGACGACCGCGATGCGACGGCGACCCTTGTCGATGAGATGCTGCGTGGCCGCGCGCGCTGCTTCGACGTTCTGCATCGTGACGTGATCGACCGGGCCGTTGAAGATCCGCTCACCCAGCAGGACCAGCGGCGTCGGGATGTCCACGAGCGCAGCGTCGTCGATCCCGAGCCCGAGCGGGCTGAACAGCAGCCCGTCAGTGAGCTGGAGGCGCGGACTGCGCAGCACGGCAAGTTCCTTCTCCCGGTTGCCACCGGTCTGTTCGATGAGCACGATCTGGCCCCTGAGTTCCGCCGCTCGAATGACCTCGGCCGCGAGCTGCGCGAAGTAGGCGAGGCTCAGGTCGGGCACGAGAAGCCCGATGATCCCGCTGCGCCCCGAACGAAGACTTCGGGCCGCAAGATTCGGCTGATACCCGAGTTCGTCGATTGCGGCGCGCACCTTCGCACGCGTTTTCGCACTGACGTGAGGGTGATCGTTGATCACATTGGACACGGTGTTGAACGACACGCCCGCGAGGCGCGCGACATCGTGGAGCGTGCTCACTGAGTCCCGCCTCTCCCTGGTCTGTCCGGCGCTCAGGACAATACACGGCTCGCCGTGCGCGCGAATTCGAGAGGTAGAGACTTCTTTTCGATCGCGGCGCGAGACCGTTCTCGGTTCAGTCGAGTCGCGCCGCACGCGCTGCCTATTCGCACACCTCAGGTGGCTCTTCGCACCAGCCCGTAGCCGGTCCCGTCGGGGTTCCGGTCGATCACGCGGTAGTCGACGAGGTACCGGCGCAGCAGCACGTGCTCGTCCAGGTAGGAGTGCAGGCGATCGTTCAATTCGTGCTCGTCGATGATTTCACCGGGCGCGAGCACACGCTCGCCGATCCAGTGCAGGAGCTCCAAGCGATCTGCGTCCGATGAGGGGTAGTTCACGATCCTGCCATCGCGGACGAAGCGGTCGATGCCCTCCGGGCGTGGCGGAGAGTACCGGGCGACAGCCGCCTTCAGACCTTCGGTGTTGACGGCCAGCACTCCGTCGACGCGGACGATGACCCGTGCGTCGAGCAGGCGCTGGACGACGCGCTCCTCCCGCCTCGCCAGTTGCGCGGGGTCGGGTGTCAGGCCCAGCGAGATCAGCGACAGCATCCTGCGCGCGTCGTCGTTGCCGAGCAAGGCGAGCACTGCGCGGGCGTCGGGAAGGTCGGTGTTCCCGTCCGTCATGCGCCCCCTCGATTTCCGGGCAACCGCTCTTCGCCCTGGGCCCAGCCTGCCAACCTAACGCAACGCCAGGGCGATTCCCTCGTATGTTGAACGGGTGACAGATACCGGCGCAGACGGCTTCCGCCGGGTCGTGATGATCGTGGCGATCCTCAACCTGGCGTATTTCGGTGTGGAGTTCGCGGTCGCTCAGGCGATCGGCTCGGTGTCGCTCTTCGCCGACAGCGTCGACTTCCTCGAGGACACGAGCATCAACCTGCTCATCTTCTTCGCCGTCGTGTGGGCGCCGCATCGGCGCGCTGTCGTCGGGAGCGTCCTGGCGTTCGTGATCCTGGTGCCCGCGGTCGCGACCCTGTGGACCGCGGTGCTGAAGATCCTCGCGCCGACGCCGCCCGAGCCGCTCCCGCTCTCGCTCGCCGCCTTCGGCGCCCTGATCGTCAACCTGGTGTGCGCCGCGCTGCTCGTGCGTCATCGCCGCCGGCAGGGCAGCCTCGCCGCCGCGGCGTGGCTGTCGGCGCGCAACGACGCGCTGGCCGACCTGGCGATCATCGGTGTCGCGATCGCGACCATCTGGTTCCCGACCGGGTGGATCGACATCGTGGTCGGCATCGCGATCGGCCTTCTCAACGCCGACGCGGCACGCGCGGTCTGGCGCGCGGCGCGCGCCGAGCGATTGGCCGCGCAGCCCTAGGGCCTCGTCCCGGGCCCGGCACCGTCCCATGGTCGCAACCGTGGAATCCACGCCCGGACGTTCGCGCGGTAGGCGCGATACTCCTCGCCGTAGGTCTGCTCGAGGGTCGGCTGCTCGTATCCCCGCACGAACAGTGCGACTGCCGTCAGAGCCACTCCCGCGTATATCAGGGTCGCCCAGCTGCCGAAGAGCAGTGCCTGACCCAGGATGATGGCGAGCACGGCCAGGTACATCGGGTTGCGCACGAAGCGGTACGGGCCGGCGACGACCAGGTGGGCGGTCGGAGCCGGGGGAGCAGGCGTGCCGTCGGCACGAGCGAAGCGCACGAAGGCATCCAGCAGCACGATCAGGCCGCCCAGGATGAGGGCACCGGAGACGA
>JBDSKH010000185.1:0-14896 GCA_039917005.1 Pseudolysinimonas sp. | reverse complement strand
GAGACGTTCCCGCGGGAACGTTTGATCTCGATGCTCGGGATCAATGCGTCCAGAATGTGGCAGGATCCCTGTTGTCCCGGATATGACGAAGGGCCCGTCACCTGCCTCGGCAGGTCACGGGCCCTTATCAACGCGGAGGATGGGGGATTCGAACCCCCGAGGGCTTTCACCCAACACGCTTTCCAAGCGTGCGCCATAGGCCACTAGGCGAATCCTCCTGAAGGACTCCTCGCGCACCCGCCAGAGCCGGGTTGCCCTTGCTGCGTTTCCGCCCTGGGGGAGTTGGCCTGGATGGCGCCACGCGAGGAGCCGCTGGAAGTCTACAGGCCCGGCCCCGCCCTCCCCGGCATGGGGTTGCGCCCCGGGTGCAGGTCACCGGCGCCGACTACTCTGAGGTGGTGGTCACCGCCCTCTACCGCCGCTACCGGCCCGAGACCTTCGCCGAGCTGATCGGGCAGTCGCAGGTCACCGATCCGCTGCGCACCGCTCTGCGTACCGACCGGGTGAACCACGCGTACCTTTTCAGTGGCCCGCGCGGGTGCGGCAAGACCACCAGCGCCCGCATCCTGGCCCGGTGCTTGAACTGCGCCGAGGGCCCCACCGACACCCCGTGCGGCGTCTGCCCGTCGTGCATCGAGCTCGCCCGCGACGGGGGCGGGTCCCTGGATGTGGTGGAGATCGACGCGGCCAGTCACGGTGGCGTCGACGACGCTCGTGATCTGCGGGAGCGGGCGATCTACGCTCCTGCGCGCGACCGCTACAAGATCTTCATCATCGACGAGGCGCACATGGTGACCTCGGGGGGATTCAACGCCCTGCTGAAGATCGTCGAAGAGCCTCCCGAGCATGTCAAGTTCATCTTCGCGACGACCGAGCCCGAGAAGGTCATCTCGACCATCCGGTCGCGCACCCACCACTATCCGTTCCGGCTCGTGCCCCCCGCGCAGATGCTCGAATACGTTCAGCAGCTCTGCGACAGCGAGAAGGTCACGGCGCAGCCGGGTGTGCTGCCGCTCGTGGTGCGCGCCGGTGGCGGGTCGGTGCGCGACACCCTCTCGCTGCTCGATCAGCTGATCGCGGGGTCGGAGATGGGTTTGGCTGCCGGCTCGGGCGCCTCGGGCACCGCAGCAGGCGCCACCACCGTCGAGTACGAGCGCGCGGTCGCCCTTCTCGGCTACACCCACGGCGCCTTGCTCGATGAGGTCGTCGACGCCGTGGCCGCGATGGATGCCGGTGGCGCTTTCGCCGCTGTCGACCGCGTCGTGCAGACCGGACAGGATCCGCGCCGCTTCGTCGAGGATCTCCTCGAACGAATGCGCGATCTCATCGTCGTCGCTGCGACGCGCGATGGTGCCGCGTCGGTTCTGCGCGGGGTTCCGCAAGACGAGCTCGACAGGATGGCGACCCAGGCCACCGCGTTCGGTGCGGCCGAGCTGTCGCGTGCCGCCGATGTCGTGAACACCGCACTCACCGAGATGACGGGTGCGACGTCGCCCCGGCTGCATCTCGAGCTCATGATCGCGCGGCTGCTCGTCCCTGCGATCGACGACTCCGAGCGCGGTGCGCTCGCCCGCGTCGAGCGTCTCGAGCGTCGAATCGGCATCGAGGGTGCTCCGGTTTCGGCCGCGGCCCCGGCGGATGCCACCACCCCGAGGTCGGCCACGCCGCCGGTCGGCACCCGCACCGCGGGCACCCGGACCTCGCCCAATCCAGCTGCCGCCACTCCGCCGCCCGCTGACCGGTCGACCGCCACGCCGCCCGCCGTCATGCCGCCAGTCGCCACGCCATCGGCCACCATAACGCCGGCCGTCGAATCCTCCGCCGTCGAAGCGACAACCACCGAACCCGCCTCCGTCACGCACTCGCAGTTGCGCGACGCGTGGCCCGAGGTTCTCGAATCGTTGCAGAAGGCGGCCGGGCGCGGCCCCTGGACTGTCGTCTCGACCACGAGCGTGTTCGCCTTCGACGGTGAGGTCCTCACGCTGGTCTTCACGAACGAGAGCGATGTCGCGAACTTCCGACCTGCGCCGGGTGCGGCTGCCGGCGAGAGCGTCAGCGAGCAGCTCCGTGCCGCGATCGTCGACGTTCTCGGAGTCCGCGTGAAGTTCCTCCCCCGCGTAGAGGCCGGCGCCCCGGATACCGCTCCCACCCTCGATCCCGCCCCCGAATCAGCGCCGTCCTCGGTTGCCGGCGCGCCTGCTGTCGGCGCGGCGCTTGCTTCCGGCACGGCGCCTGCTTCCGGCACGGCGACAGAGCCCCATCTCCCCACCGACTCCGAGCCTGTCTCCGACTCGGAGTCAGACCCTGCGTTAGACCCTGCCTCGGAATCGGACGCTGTGTCAGCCCCTGCGTCCAAGTCAGCCCCTGCCTCCAAGTCAGCGCCTGCGGCCGAGTCTGAGCCCTCCCGCGAACCGGCGGCGACGCCCGAGCCGGCTCCCGCCGACGCTGACGCGCCCGCCTCGGGCTGGAACGTCACCGTCATCCCCGGCGCCGGCGCGGCCCAGAAGGTCGCACCCGCGAAGACCTCCCGCCCGGCGGCGTCCGTCGCCCAGCCGGTCCCGGCCCCCGCAGGCAAGCCCGCGTCCAAGCCCGTGGCGACCACGGCATCCGGCACCCCTCGTTACGGCGAGGCCGTGGTGCGCGAGATCCTCGGCGCGAGCTTCCTCGAAGAGCACTCACTCGCGCCCCGCGACAAGCCGGTGACGCTCGGAACCGATATCCCCGACCCGGGGCCGGTCTCCGAACCCGGGCCGGAGGCCTGACGTGTACGAGGGAATCGTGCAGGAGCTGATCGACGAGCTCGGCCGCCTGCCGGGCATCGGTCCCAAGTCGGCGCAGCGGATCGCGTTCCACATCCTGACCACGCAGAGCTTCGACACGACGCGCCTCGCCACGATCCTCGCCGAGGTGCGTGACAAAGTGAAGTTCTGCGAGGTCTGCGGCAACGTCACCGAGCAGGCGACCTGCTCGATCTGCCGGGATCCGCGCCGCAGCCAGACGGTGATCTGCGTCGTAGAAGAGGCGAAGGATGTCGCGGCGATCGAGCGCACCCGTGAATTCCGCGGGCTGTACCAGGTGCTCGGCGGTGCGCTCAGTCCGATCGACGGCATCGGGCCGGACGATCTGCGGTTCGGCCAACTCGTTCGCCGGCTCGCCGACGGCTCCGTCACCGAGGTCATCATCGCCACCGATCCCAACCTCGAGGGCGAGGCGACCGCCACCTACCTCTCGCGTCTGCTGGTGCAGCCGGGTCTACGGGTCACGAGGCTGGCGTCCGGCCTGCCGGTCGGCGGCGACCTCGAATACGCCGACGAGGTCACGCTGGGGCGTGCCTTCGAGGGACGCCGGGTCGTCGAGGCGTAACGGCCGGGGCCTACCGGGCCTAGGTTCCGGGCTCGAACATCAGCAACGAGCTGGTGCAGGTCGCGATCAGCGCGCCAGCGGCATCCCGGATCTCGCCGGACGCGACGCTTACCCGCCGCCCACCCTTCGTCAGGGTGCCGACGGCTGTCAGCGGTCCGGTCGCCAGAGTCACGGGGCGCAGGTAGGTCACGTTCAGATCTATCGAGGTGTAGCCCCATCCCGAGTCGAGGGTGGTGTGGACGGCGCATCCGACGACGGTGTCGAGCAGGGTGCAGAGGACCCCGCCGTGCACCAGCCCGAGGGGGTTGAAGTGGAACTCCTGCGGCTCCAGGCGGAATTCGGCGGTGCCGTACGCGACCGACAGGATCTCGAAGCCGAGCGTGGATGCGATCGGCGGCGGCGGGACCAGCCCGTCGATCATGCCCTGCAGGAAATCCAGTCCCGGCATCGCGCGGAGCGACGCGAGCGGCGGCATCGGGTCGCGCCAGGTCACCTCCCGGGTGCGCTGGTCGCCCCAGGCGACATCATGCGGGCGGGCCTTGTCTTCAGGCTGGGCGGATTCCATGTCTGGCACACTAGCTCGGTGTCCTCCGCCATCAGCCCCGTCGTCCGGAGCACGGTCCCCGGTGCCCGGCTGGTCGCATTCGACCTCGACGACACCCTCGCGCCCTCGAAGACCGCCGCCGACCCGCGGATGGCACGGCTTCTGGTCGACCTCCTCGAGGCGGTGCAGGTCTGCGTCATCTCCGGCGGCAACTTCGCGCAGTTCGAGACCCAGCTGATCGCCAACCTCCCACTCGATCACCCCGACGCGCTCTCGCGAATGCATCTGATGCCGACCTGCGGCACGCAGTACTACCTGTACGGGGCCGGGGGGTGGCGGCAGCAGTACGCCGAGAACCTCACCGATGAGCAGAAGGCCGCGGCGCTCGCCGCCGTCGAGTCGGAGGCCCGCCGGCTGGGGTACTGGGAGAGCGAGACCTGGGGCCCCATCCTGGAGGACCGCGGATCGCAGATCACCTTCTCCGCGCTCGGCCAGGCGGCGCCGGTCGACGTCAAGAAGTCCTGGGATCCGACCGGCGAGAAGAAGAACACGCTGCGCGCGGCCGTCGAGCCGCTTCTGCCCGACCTCGAGGTGCGATCGGGCGGGTCGACCAGCGTCGACATCACTCGCCGCGGCATCGACAAGGCGTACGGGATGCGGCGGCTGGCCGAGCTCACCGGCATCCCGTTCGAGCAGATGATCTTCGTCGGCGACCGGCTGGACCCCGACGGCAACGACTTCCCCGTGGTGGCGCTCGGCATCCCGACGCACGCCGTCGAAGGGTGGGAGGACACCGCCGCCTTCGTCGAGGAATTCCTGGCGCAGCGCTAGCAGGTCTCGCGTACGTAGGCGGGATCTCCTGCGGGAGCAAGGCCGAGATCGCGCAGGATCATCGACTCCGGGCGGCCGGGCTCCGCGCACGCGGCCCTGAATGCCTCCGCGGCGTCCCCGTCCGCGCTCTCGTCGGGGTACTCGATGTCGAGCACCAGCCCGTCGTAGGCGTCGAAGTAGCCGTCGCACTCGGAGAACCTCATGCACTGCTCGACGACGGCGAAATCGAATCCCACCTCGTCGCGGAGTCGCTGGGACTCGCCGGCGCCGTTCTTCTGGGCGATCGCGAGCCCGAGAGCGTGCGACCGGTCGGCGAACAGAGCAGCAAGCGCGATGTTGTCGTCGAGGGTGAGTGCCCCGTTCGAGCGCGACCAGCTGTCGAGGTTGTCGATCTCGACCGCGTCGAATCCGCGCTCGTCGCACGATGAGAGGACGGAGGCGAACCGGTGTGCGATCGCCGCCCGCTTGCCGACGGTCGAGGTGTCGAGCAGGTATTCGTCGGGCCAGCCGGGGTCGGCCACCGGCTCGCCGTCGACCTCCCGAAGCACCAGGGCCGGATAGTCGGCGAGCCACCGCTCGCCCTCACCCGGCTGCGTCTGGAAGCCGTTCACGTAACAGATGTTGTAGACGCCGGATGCGGGATCCTCGGTGCTGTCGCGCGCCACGACCTCGACCCCGCTGGGCGGGTCGTAGGCGCCGCCGAGCTGGTAGTCGAAGTCGGCTCCCGCCGGCGGGAGGGTCCGGACGGGATCGGCTCCGTCCGGGAGGAGGCGGCATCCGCCTAATGCGACGATGCCCGCGATCGCCAGCATGCTTGCAGCGATCCGGATCTTCCTGCCCACGTCCCCACGGTATCCGGTGCCGTGTCGGTGGCCGCCGATGCGGTCGGTAAACTGGGTCGTCCTACCTCTCGCCACCCAGGAGCCCCGCCCGTGAGTCTCATCGTGCAGAAGTACGGCGGGTCGAGCGTCGCGGATGCGGAGAGCATCAAGCGCGTGGCGAAGCGCATCGTCGAGACCCGCAAGGCGGGCAACGACGTCGTCGTCGCGGTCAGCGCCATGGGCGACACGACCGATGAACTGCTCGATCTCGCGCACGAGGTGACGCCGATCCCGGATGCGCGCGAGCTCGACATGCTGCTCACGACCGGCGAGCGGGTCTCGATGGCGCTGCTCGCCATGGCGATCAAGAGCATGGGTGTCGAGGCGCGCTCCTACACCGGCAGCCAGGCGGGCATGATCACCGATGCCCGGCACGGCTCGGCCCGCATCGTCGAGGTGACGCCGATCCGGCTGCGCGAGGCGCTCGACGCCGGCGCTGTCGTCATCGTGGCCGGCTTCCAGGGCTTCAACCGCGACAGCATGGACATCACCACTCTCGGCCGCGGTGGCTCGGACACGACGGCGGTAGCGCTCGCGGCTGCACTCGGCGCCGACGTGTGCGAGATCTATACCGACGTCGACGGCGTGTTCAGCGCCGATCCGCGCGTGGTGCCTCGTGCGCGCAAGATCGGCGTCATCACGAGCGAGGAGATGCTCGAGCTCGCGGCGGCGGGGGCGAAGGTCCTCTACATCCGGGCCGTCGAGTACGCCCGGCGGCATGGCGTCATCCTGCACGTCCGATCGTCGTTCAACAACAACGAGGGCACCTGGGTCGTCCCCAGCTATGACACGCCCGGCTTTGGCAGCGCACACCTCGGCATGGCAAAGGGAGAGACCGTGGAAGAGCCCATCATCACCGGCGTCGCCGGCGACCTCAATGAGGCCAAGATCACTGTGGTGGGCGTCCCCGACGTCCCCGGCAAGGCCGCCGACATCTTCACGATCGTCGCGAAGACGGGGGCCAACATCGACATGATCGTGCAGAACGTGTCGGGTGCGACGGGTCTCACCGATATCTCGTTCACTCTTCCGAAGGCGGAGGGCGAGAAGGTGCTGACTGCTCTGCGCGGCGAGCAGGAGGCGACGGGGTTCGAGTCGCTGCAGTATGACGACCTGATCGGCAAGCTCGCGGTCGTCGGCGCCGGGATGCGGACCAGCGCGGGTGTGTCGGCGCAGCTCTTCCGGTGCCTGTCCGACAACGGGATCAACATCGAGATGATCTCGACGTCGGAGATCCGGATCTCGGTGGTGACTCGTGCTGACTCGTTGCAGCACGCCCTGCAGGTCGTGCACACGGCTTTCGGGCTCGACGGCGAGACCGAGGCAATCGTGCACGGGGGCTCGGGGCGCTAAACCCGGTTCTTCGGGGGCATCGCAACCCGTTCCCGTATCCGCCCCGGTGCGGGCGGCGGCACCGCGTAGTACTCGGCCCGTTCCCGGACGATCCGCCACCTGTGGTTGTGCACGAACATGTGGTGAAAACGGCAGAGCAGTACCCCGTCGGCGATGTCGGTTTTGCCCTCGTCGCGGAGGAACTCGTCGATGTGATGCGCTTCGGTCCAGCCGGGCGGCCGGTCACACCCCGGGAACCGGCAACCGCCATCCCGAGCCGCCATGCCGATGCGCTGTCTCGTCGTGAACAAGCGCTGACGGCGTCCGACGTTGACGACCTGGCCGTCCGTGTCGAAACCGATCGGGAGAACGCCGGAATCGCACGTGTGCCGCTCGACTGTCTCGAGCGAGACCGCGTCGCTGCGACCCTCGATGCGACCCGAGCCCTCGCGCCGGGCGAGCGCCTCGCCCCTGACGTGCACCCGCACGGCGGGAGCACGCGATCCGAAGACGGCGCCCTCATCCGCGCGTGACGCGACTGCCACCATCTCGACGAACGCGTCGTGAACGAGTTGATCGTTGGTGCGCGGGTCGGCGATGATCGCTTCTTCGCGAAGCTGCTCACGCGGGTCGACGAATCGCGGCCCGTTCCGCCGCGGCGAGGTGATGCGGTCGAAGGCGTCGGAGACCAATGCGGCACTTTCGGGATCGAGCAGTCCGACCACCTTCGTCATGCCGTCCCACTGCGGCATCAGCCGCAGGTACCGGCGATCTCGGCGTGCCTGCTCCCGCTCGGCGATCCCCGCCTCATCGGCGGCGTCGCGTTCCTCACGAGCCCGAGCCGCGAGTCGATCGGCTCCGACCCCGCCGGCCTCGCCGACCAGGCGCCGGGCGATTCCTGTGAGCACCTCGGCGGCGATCGTGGCGCTCGGCTCTCCGAGCCCCGCGCGAATGGCGTCCGCCGAGGCGACCCCCAGGTCGCCGTCGCGAACGGCGGCCGCGACCGGCGACAGCCACGGCGCCCCGGATGAGCCTCCCGCGAGATCATCGAGCAGCGACCCCACCTGCGTCAGCGATCGGGCCTCGCGGCCCGTGACCCCTGTCACGCGCTGGATCAGTTCTTCGGGAGACCTCGCCCCCTCGCGCACCGCCAGCCCGCGCACGCCCAGTTCACGCCGCGACCGGCGCGCGATCTCGCCTGCGACCTCTGCCGACCGGGCATCCACCCGTCGCCGCTCAGCCGCGAGCGCACGCTGCTCGTCGAGCAAAGCCCCGTCGCTGAGCGACGAGACGGGCGAAGCTAGGGCTGCCAGGGACACGTGAAGACCTTCAGGAATCGAATCAGGCGCCCGGTACATTCGAAAGTTTATTCGATTGAGGAGGATCGCGCAACTCGAGATCGGCAGTTATCCACACCTCGATGGCAGTCCACCGACATCCCTCGCGCCGGTCACGAGCCCGCCCCGCCGGTACCATGAAACGCATGAGCAACACCGGCCGCACTCCCCTCCGCCTCGGCGTCGTCGGCGCCACCGGACAGGTGGGCGCCGTCGTGCGACGCCTCCTCGAAGAGCGCGACGTCCCGCTCGCCGAGCTCCGCTTCTTCGCGAGCGCCCGCAGCGCAGGCACCACCATCGACTTCAAGGGCGAGCCGATCACGGTCGAGAACGCCGAGACGGCCGACCCGACCGGGTTGGATGTCGCGATCTTCTCCGCGGGCGCCACCACATCCCGAGCCCAGGCCCCCCGGTTCGCCGCAGCGGGCGTGCTCGTCATCGACAACTCGAGCGCCTGGCGCATGGACCCCGAGGTGCCCCTGGTGGTCAGCGAGGTCAACCCGCACGCGCTCGACGACATCCCCAAGGGCATCATCGCGAACCCGAATTGCACGACGATGGCCGCGATGCCGGTGCTGAAGGTGCTGGACGCCGAGGCCGGCCTGCAGAGGCTCGTCGTCTCCACCTATCAGGCGGTCAGCGGCGCGGGTCTCGCCGGCGGCGAGGAGCTGCTCGAGCAGGCCCAGGCGGCGGTTGCCGGCGACACCATCGACCTCGTGCACGACGGGCGCGCGGTGACGATGCCCGAACCGCAGAAGTTCCCGAAGAATATCGCGTTCAACGTCGTGCCGCTCGCCGGGTCGATCGTCGACGACGGCCTCGGCGAGACCGACGAGGAGAAGAAGCTCCGCAACGAGAGCCGCAAGATCCTCGAGCTGCCCGACCTGCTGGTCAGCGGGACCTGCGTACGCGTCCCCGTCTTCACCGGGCACTCGCTCAGCATCAACGCCGAATTCGCGCGGGCCATCACGCCTGACCGCGCGCGCGAACTGCTTCGGGATGCCGCGGGCGTCTCGCTCATGGACGTCCCGACCCCGCTCGACGCGACCGGCGCCGACCCGAGCTTCGTGGGTCGCATCCGTCGCGACGAGGGCGTGCCGGGCGATCGCGGCCTCGCGATGTTCATCTCGAATGACAACCTGCGCAAGGGCGCGGCGCTCAACGCCGTGCAGATCGCCGAGCTCGTGGCGGCGAAGCTGCCGGTCGCGCACTAGCCCCACGACTGCGCTAGCCCCGCGACTGCACCGCCCCGCGACTGCACCGGCCCCGCGGCCACCTACCCCGCCGACCCCACTAGACCCGGACGGCCGCCCGCCGCATCCGCACCAGCCGGATCGCCGCCCCGACCAACGCCCCCACGACCGCACCGGCGGTGTTGGCCGCGACATCCGTCCAGCTCGCGTACCGCTCGGGCAGGAACAGGAACTGCCCCAGCTCGAGCAGTCCCGACAGTGCCGCCGCGAGCGGGATCGCCGCCCACCACGCCCGCCACGGCAGGAGCAACGCGGCGACCAGTCCGATGGGCACGAAGAATCCGATGTTGGCGACGAAGTCGGCGAAGTCGTAGTTCACCCATTCCGGGGCGCCGATCCCCTGCAGCCAGGCCAGCACGCGGCGCACTGCCGGCTCGACCCCGCCGTCGACCGGGCTCGGCAGGTAGCCGATGATCAGCACCCCCGCGAGGCAAACGACGCTGACCAGCGCGAGCAGCGCGTTGCGGCGGCGGTTCGACGGCATCACCCGAGCGTACGCAATTCACGCCACCCGGCTGACGGGAAGCGGCGGCGGGTGCGAAAATCCTCGCGCAACGACCCACCGCGACGACCGGTGGGGTCGAATAGTCGTTATGACCCGGACCCGAACCCGAATCCGAACCCGGATGCCGTTCGCCGTCGCGCTCGCCGCCGCCGCCCTGCTGCTGGCGGCCTGCGCACCGGCCGGCCCCGCATCCGCGCCCGAGACCGGCGGAGGTGCCGTGACCGATCCGAACGCCCCGCTCGCCGCCTTCTACGGCGACTCGTCCACCCTCGGCACCGGGGCATCCGACCCTGAGGTCCGCTGGTCGAGTGTCATCTGCCGGGACCGCGGCTGGCGCGAGTTCAACCCCAGCGTCAACGGCCTGGGCTTCGTCAACAACCGCCGCCCCGACGTCGACCTGCCGTCGCTGGTGATCGCGCAGGACCCCGACATCGTCTTCGTGACGATGGGACTGAACGACAACTTCAGCTACGCGGTCGCTGCCGACGACATCCACGACGCCATCGACGCCGATCTGCACCGCCTGAAAGACGAGTTGCCCGACGCCCGGTTCATCGTCGTCGAGCCGTTCTGGTACACCGACGAGCGACCCGAATCGCTGGCCGTCATCATCGGCTGGGTGCACGACACCGCCGACGCGATCGGCGTCGACTGGGTTCCCGAAGCCTCGCACTGGATCGAGGGTCACCCCGAATGGATGGCCGCCGACGGGCTTCACCCGAACGACGACGGCTACGCCGAGATGGCACGCCAGATGGATGCGGCGCTCACCGGCCTCGGCCTCTGATCGGTTCATCGTGAGTCGCCGGGCGGGAGGAACACGGTAGGTTCGCAGAACCTATGAAATCGACAGATGGGGCACCTTCGTTGTCCACCTCACCTGGCCCGAGTCCGGAACCGGGGTCGTCGGCGTACGATGTCGTGTTCGTCGGAACGGGCATCTCGAACACCTTCACGCTCGTCGAACTGCTCGAGGGTCTCGAGCGGGCCAACGTCCGAAAGCTCCGCGTGCTTCTCATCGACAAGGACGCCGACTTCTTCAAAGGGATTCCATACGGCAGCCGCAGCGGCGACCTCGGCCTGATCATCAGCCGACTGTCGGACTTTCTCCCCGAAGCGCATCTTCACCCGTTCGGCGAGTGGCTGGAAGGAAACCGGGAGCAGGCGTTCGAACGGTTCTTCGCTCTGGGCGGCGACGTCGTGGACACGTGGCGCAGCACCCACTGGGACGACGTTCAGGCGGGTGCGATCGCAGACCTCTATCTGCCGCGGTATGTCTTCGGCCTCTATTTCGCGGACATCGCCCACCGCGCGATGGAACGCGCTGAGAAGCAGGAGGTGGCGTCGTGCGAAACGGTCGTCGCCGAAGTCGTCGACCTCGAGCGGGCCGACGGCGGCTTCACCGTCGTCACGCGGGATGGCGCCGGGCGGGAGGAGCGAGTTCCGGCACACCGCGTGGTGCTGGGCATGGGCAGCACGCCGTCGAGGCGCCTCCTGGAACAGGCCGAATCGCCGGAGTGCGTCTCGATCGACGATCCGTTCGATCCCGGCGTCGCCGACATGCTGGAACGCATCCGGGCAGCCGCGCAGGACTCGCAGGGCGCGCGACGACGCGTCCTCGTGATCGGCTCCAACGCGGGCGCGCTCGACGTCATCTTCAACCTGATGAACGACCGCACGATCGCCGGAGCAATCGGTCAGATCGAGGTGCTGTCGAGGAGTGGCAAGTTCCCCGAGCTCTTCTACGCCCACCTGGCCGGATCCGTGCCTGCGTTCGAGAGCCGGGCACTAGTGGAGCTGGCGAGCCGCGATTCGATCCTCGCCGACGACATCCTGGAAGCCGTCAGGCAGGACATCGAACGTGCTCACCAGAACGGACTGACCATCACCGACACGTTCTGGGAGATCTCGGTCGGATTCAACTCCTTGCTCGATCGCCTGTCGCCGAAAGAGAAGGAGCGGTTCGCCTCTGACACAGGCCCGCGCATCGGCATGCTGCGGCGCCGGGTCGGACAGGACTATTGGGGAGTCGTCGACGGCCTGATGCAAGAGGGCAGGCTGACCGTGACTCCGACCCTGGTGCAGCCGGGTTCCGGCGCTGGCGACTTCCAGCACGAAGATCTGCTGGCCGTCATCAACTGCTCGGGCTGCGAACCCCTGAGCACTCCCGACCTGCATTTGCCTCTGATGCGCAACCTGCTCGAGCGCGGGTGGGTGCGTCCGACCGGCTCGGATTTCGGCATCCTCGCAAACGACGATCTGGAGACCGACACCCCCGGGCTGTACGTGATCGGCCCCATGCTCACGGGGAACGTCCTGCGGGGTGGGCCAGAGTGGAATCTCGAGCACTGCGGCCGGATCTCGCAGTTCGCGCGTCAGCTCGCCGGCCACCTGATCGAACGAACGGTTACGGAGGCTCCCGGCATGATCCTCCTCGGAGGCGGCGGCATCGGAGTCGTCGCATTGGACGTCCTGACCCGCAGCGATGTCCACGTCGACTTCATCCTCGACACGGATACGACCCTGGAATCGATCGCGGGTGTGCCTGTGGCGCCCGAGGAGGCGCTCTCCGATCCGGGCGGCATCGATCGCGGCGCCTACGAGATGCTGATCTGCATCGGCGATCCGGCGAAGAAGGCGGCGTTGGTCGGTCGCTTCGCGGGCCCGTGGGGCATGGCGATCGATCCATCGGCCATCGTCTCGCGGCAGTCGACGGTCGGCGAGGGATCGATGCTCTTTCAGGGCGTCATCGTGCAGACGAACACCCGGATCGGCCGCCATGTAATCATCAACACCGCCGCCAGCGTCGATCACGATTGCGATGTCGGCGACTACGTCCACGTCGCGCCCCACGCCACTCTCTGTGGCTTCGTCACCATCGAACGGGGTTGCTACATCGGAGCCGGGGCGACGATCCTGCCCGGGGTGACGGTCGGCGAGAACGCGATCGTGGGTGCGGGCGCGGTGGTGGTCCGGGATGTCCCGCCGAACACCGTGGTCACCGGCGTCCCGGCGAAGCACCGCCGAATGGTGGATTGAATCGAGCTCGCAAGAATCCATGATCTTCGCGGCTGCGATGGCCTCTCCCCGCCGGTGCGCCGAGGCGCCCCAGCCTAGAATCGAGACGTGAGTGAGCCCATCGACGTCGCCCTGATCGGCGGCGGGATCATGAGCGTGACCCTCGGGTCGCTGCTTCAGCAGCTGGAACCGAGCTGGAAGATCACCGTCTTCGAGCGTCTGGCCGACGTCGCGCTCGAGAGCTCCAACGCCTGGAACAACGCCGGCACCGGCCACTCCGCCCTCTGCGAGCTCAACTACACACCGGAACGGCCCGATGGCACGATCGACATCTCGAGCGCCGTGAAGGTCAACGAGCAGTTCCAGGTGTCGCGCCAGTTCTGGTCGTACCTGCTGGGTGAGGGGATGCTGCCCCAGCCCGAGCGGTTCATCAACGCGGTACCGCACATGAGCTTCGTCTGGGGCGACGACAACGTCGCATATCTCAAGAAGCGGTACGAGGCTCTCAAGGACCACCCTCTCTTCGCCGGGCTGGAGTACTCGGAAGACGCCTCCGTCATCCGTTCCTGGGCTCCGCTGCTGATCCCCGGACGCAAGAAGAACCAGCCGATCGCCGCCACCCGCATCGCCGCGGGCACCGACGTCGACTTCGGTGCGCTCACCCACCTAATGCTCGACGGACTGCTGAAGAACGGCGCGACCCTCAAGGTCGAGCACCGCGTGACCGGCCTCCACCAGCGCAAAGACGGCACCTGGAAGATCAGCCTTCGGCACGAGGTCGGCGGAACGCCGCTCGAGGTGAACGCGCGATTCGTGTTCGTCGGCGCCGGCGGCGCGGCGCTCAACCTGCTGCAGCGCTCCGGCATCCGTGAGATCCGCGGCTACGGCGGGTTCCCGATCAGCGGCCAGTTCCTCCGCACCGACGACCCGAAGGTCGTCGCACGGCACTCGGCGAAGGTCTACGGCAAGGCCGCCGTCGGCTCGCCGCCGATGTCGATTCCCCACCTCGACACCCGGGTCGTCGACGGCAATGCCAGCCTCCTGTTCGGGCCGTACGCGGGATTCACGCCGAAGTTCCTGAAGTCGGGCTCGTACCTCGACCTGTTCGCGTCGATCCGATGGCACAACCTCGGCACCATGATCGGTGCCGGTCTCACGAACCTCTCTCTCGTCTGGTACCTCGTCACCGAGTTGCTGGCCACCCGTGCCAAGAAGCACCGCGCGCTGCGCGAGTTCGCGCCACGTGCCCAGCGCCGTGACTGGCACCTCATCACGGCCGGTCAGCGCGTGCAGATCATGAAACGGGATGCCAAGGGCAAGGCCGTGATCCAGTTCGGCACCGAGGTGGTGTCGTCGGCGGACGGAACGATCGCCGGCCTGCTCGGCGCATCACCCGGAGCATCGACGGCCGTGCCGATCATGCTCGACGTCATGGCCAAGTGCTTTCCGGATCGCATCGCCGCCTGGGAGCCCCGGCTGCAGCAGATGATCCCGAGCTACGGTTCCCAGCTCGCCGGTAACAAGGCAACCGCGAAGGCGGCTCTGACCCGCACGGCGAAGGCGCTGGCGATCGCGCCATGACCGCTTGACTGTCTCTCGAACGTATGTTCGAATGACAGGATGCGGTGGAGCGGGCAGGAGATCGACGCGGAGGAGTCCGATGCGCTTCCCGGACTCGCCTCCCGCCACAACCTCGTCCGGTCGGTGCAGACTCCTGAGTTCGCCGGGATCACCTTCCACGAGGTCCTCGCGAAGAGCGCGCTCAACCACGTTCCCGGCGGCTCGAATGCGTTGCCGTTCGGGTGGACGATCAACCCGTACCGCGGGTGCCT
>JBDSKH010000184.1:0-7092 GCA_039917005.1 Pseudolysinimonas sp. | reverse complement strand
GAGCGCGTTCGCCTCAAGACGCAGCGAGCCGCGACTTCTCCGTCTCGACGTCGTAGTCCGCTTTCGGCCACTCCAGCTTCAGCCCGCGCAGCGCCCCCATCATCAGTTGCTGCACGGCGAGGCGCGCGTACCACTTGTGGTCGGCGGGCACGACATGCCACGGGGCGACGTCGGTGGAGGTCCGTCGCAGCGCGATCTCGTAGGCCTCCATGTACTTCGCCCAGTAGGCGCGCTCGTCGATATCACCGGGGTTGTACTTCCAGTGCTTGGCCGGATCATCGAGGCGCGCGCCCAGCCGGGCCTTCTGCTCGTCGGAGGAGATGTGCAGCATCACCTTGACGATGGCGGTCCCCGTCGCGGCGACCTCCTTCTCGAAGTCGTTGATGACGTCGTATCGCGCCTCGACCTCTTCGGGAGTCGAGAGCGCGCGCACCCGGTGGATGAGAACCGCCTCGTAGTGCGACCGGTCGAACACGCCGATCAGCCCCGGGCCCGGGAGCTCGGGACGTACGCGCCAGAGGAAGTCGTGCTTCTTCTCCTCGTCGGTCGGCGCCTTGAACGAGTGGATGTGGACGCCCTGCGGGTCGACCGAGCCGACGACGTGCTTCACGATGCCGCCCTTGCCGGCGGTGTCCATGGCCTGCAGCACGAGCAGGACGCTGCGGCCGTCGCCGAACTTCCCCGCGGCGAACAGCCGTTCCTGCAGTTCGGCGAACTCGCTGTCGCCGGCGGCGAGAGCCTTCTGCCCGGCCTTCTTGTCGCCCAGGAACCCCGGCGACGAGCCCGGATCGATCGAAGAGAGGACGACATCCGGGCCAACCCGCAGGAGGGCGCTCGTCGGCAGGTTCGCGGGTGGCTTCGGCGCTGAGCTCATGCCGACACGTTACCCGGGCCTACCGCGCGAGCGGCACCTCGATGAGCACGCGGCCCGTGGATGGGGTGAGGGCCGGGCCGAGGTCGCCGCGGTTCGCGACGTGGCGGTACTCCCACCCGTAGGCGGAGGCGAGCGCCTCGAGGTCGGCGGCCTGCGGCGTCAGCAGCACCCGCTCGACGAGCGCCGCGTCCGCGGTCGCCACGACCTCGAGACCGTCGAAGATCGTGCCGCCGTGGTCGTTGCCGACGATGACCTGCATGCGGGGCCGCGCTTCACCGACGCCCGCGAGCAGCGAACCGGCGTCGTGCAGCAGCGCGAGGTCGCCGAGCAGCACGCGGGTGATGCCCGGGGCGTCGTCTCCGGCCTGCGAGGCGAGGGCGATCCCGGTCGCGGTGGCGATGGTGCCGTCGATGCCGGCCAGGCCCCGATTGGCGTGCACCGGGATCCGCTTGCCGGGAGCGACGCGATCGAGCTCGCGGATGAGCCGCGAGGCGGCGAGCACGAGCCTGTCGTGCGGCCAACTCGCCTGCCAGACCGCCTCGACGAGGGCGCGCCTCGTGACCGGCGCGCGCAGCTCGGCGAGCTGATCCCGGGCGAAGGCGGCGCGCTCGGCGTAGTCGTCGGTGAGGGCGGCGCCGAGCGGCTCGTCCTGCTCGAGCGCCTTGCGCGAGACGGCGACCCAGCGTCCGACCCACGAGCGCTCGGCCTCGACGCCGTCCGGGTCGTCGGCGATCGTCACCGCATCCACGAAGGTCGTCACCCGATGACCGGGGTTGTAGTCGTCGACGCCCGGGCCGCGCACCACGATCGTCTCGACCCCGTCCCGTTCGATCAGCGCGGGGATCTCGCGGCTCAGCGTCGGATGCCCGAACACGATCGCGCGCTCGACGCGATCGCCGAAGTTTCCGGTCACGAGCAGCTCGCGGTACGCGGCGACCAGGTTGGGCCCGAACCGTGCGCCCGATGCCACCTCGGCGAGCAGCGGGGCGCCCAGCGCTCGGGCGGCCGCCTCGGCCTGCTCCCCCGCGCCGGAGCCGGCGACGACGACGGTTCCCGGATGCGGCCGCAGCTCGAGCGTGGGCGGCGGCGGCGGAGCGGGGCTCCAAGTGCCCGGCTCGACATCCGGCAAGGATGTCGGCGCCGAGAGCGGATCGCGGAACGCGATGTTCACGTGGACCGGCCCCGCGATCCCCTTGAGAGCGTCGGCCGCCAGGGCCGCCGCCGTCGCATCGTGGTCGCCGCCCACCTCGGGAGCGGCCACCTCTATCCCGCGTGCCGCAGCCCCGAAGATGCCGGCCTGCCGGGTCGCCTGGTTCGCGCCGATGCCGAGCAGCTCGGCCGGCCGGTCGGCTGTGAGCAGGATGAGCGGCACCCCGGAGTGCGCGGCCTCGAGCACGGCCGGGTGCAGTTCGGCCACCGCCGTTCCGGAGGTCGTGATGACCAGCACCGGCGCCCGTGACTCGACCGCGAGGCCGATCGCGAGGAAGCCCGCGGAGCGCTCGTCGATGCGCACTCGCAGGCGCACCAGCCCCGCCCGCTCGAACTGCGCGGCGGCCAGCCCGAGCGCCTGGGATCGCGATCCGGGACTCAGCACCACGTCGCGCACGCCGAGGCGAGCGAACTCACCGAGCAGCGCCGTCGCGAACCCGCTCGCCGGCGAGCCGGTCACTCCTTCGGCTTGTCGTCGTCGTCGATCTCGCGCAGACGCCGTTCGAGATCGCGGATGCGCTCCTCCTGTGCCTGATCACGCCCGAGCTTGCCGAGGAAGTCGGGATCGTCGTCGGGGGCGACGGGGCCGCGCCGCGGACGAGGTCCGAAGCTTCCGCCCTGGCCCATGTCGGACAGGCGTTCCCGGCCGAGGAGGAACCAGAGCACCGCGCCGATGATCGGAAGCGCGATGACGATCAACACCCAGACGATCTTCGGGAGCCCCTTCACCCGCAGGCGATCGATCAGCAGGATGTCGACGATCGTGAAGATCAGCACCGCGGCCGCGATCAAGAAGGGGAGGTACCTCACGAGCGCGCCCATGCCGCGATTCTACGGCTGCTAGCCGCCCGTAGACTCGATGAGATGCGCCCCTGGATCGCCTATTCGCTCGTGCGGGTGGGATTGTTCGCCGTCTTCTTCGCGGTGCTCTTCCTCCTGGGGCTGGACTGGTGGCTGGCCGCGCTCATCGCAGCGGCTCTCGGGTTCTGCGTGGCCTACATCTTCTTCCGCGGGCTGCGCGAGCGCGTCGCCATCGATCTGGCCGCCGCGCGCGCGAACACCGATCCCCGTCCCGACGAATCCGTGGAGGACTCGCGGGACGACTGATCGCCTAGCTGAAGAGGAATCCGGGGAACGCGATCGCGAGCCCCATCCCCACGCCGAATCCGAAGGCGGTCAGCAGGGTGAGTCGCATCGCGGTGAGGAACTCGCGCGGGGTCTTCGCCGTCGCGACGATCAGCATTGCGGGCAGAGCGGCGAGGGCGATGAAGAACACGAAGACCGTGAGCTCGTAGAAGATCACGTAGAAGCCGAGAGCCGCGAACGGCAGCAGCATGAGCACGATATACAGGATGCGGGTGCCCCGGTCGCCGAGGAGGACGGCCAGCGTGCGCTTGCCGACCGCGGCGTCCCGCTCCCGGTCGCGCAGGTTGTTGACGACCAGGACGGCCGCCGCGATCGCGCCGAGCGCCCCGCCGCCGACCCACGCCTCGACGTTGACGATTCCGACCTGGGTGAACATGGTGCCGGCGACGGGCACGACGCCGAAGAACAGCATCACGGCGACCTCGCCGAGCGCGCGGTACCCGTAAGGCTTCGGGCCACCCGTGTAGAACCAGGCCGCAGCGAGGATCACCATGCCGCCCGCGAACAGCCACCACTGCTGACTGAGGATGATCAGGGTCGCCCCGGCCGTGGCCGCGAGCGCGAAGAAGACCAGGGCCACGATGAGCACGTGCCGCGGCTTCGCCCGGCCGGACCCGACGAGGCGGGCGGGACCGACACGATGCCGATCGGCGCCGCGCACGCCATCGGAATAGTCGTTGGCGTAGTTCACGGCGATCTGCAGGCCGACGGCGACCGCGAGCGCGAGCAGAGCGCGCACCCAGTGGTCGTACCAGTTCGTGGTGAGCAGGGACGCGGTGGCGGTTCCCAGCACGACCGGCGCGATCGCGAGCAGGAGGGTCTGGGGCCGCGCACCCGAGATCCACGTTCCGAGCGTGGCCGGTGGCACCTGCTCCGCCGGTCGTCCACCCGGACGCCCGCTCTTGCCGCGGTTCCTCGAGGACTGCGCGCGCTTGGCGGCCTCGTTCTTCGCGCGATTGCGCTCGATGAGTTTCGGATCGATTCGCTGCTGCTTCGCCACGCGCACAGCCTATTCGGCTGGGCGGGCGACCAGCGCCGTGAGCGCGACGCGGTCGACCTTGCCGCTCGGCAGCAGCGGAAGACGGTTGAGATGAAGAAGCCGCGTGTGGCGAGCAGCGCGACCGAGCTCCTGCAATGACCAGACGATCTCACCGCGGGCGAGATCCGTCGTGACGACCACCGGGACCTGTCCCCAGCGGTCATCGGTGGCCGCGACGACCACGGCGTCCGGGTAGAGGGAGTCCCTGATGATCCGCTCGATCTCGCCGAGCGAGACCTTCAGCCCGCCGGAGATGATCACGTCGTCGCGGCGGCCCGTCACCCACAGCCGCTTTCCATCCCAGGTGCCGCTGTCGGCAGTACGGAACCAGTGCGCGCCGTCGGCGACGACGAATCGCTCGGCGGTCCGCTCCGGATCGCCCAGATATCCCTCCGCCAGAGTCGGTCCGCCGAGCCACACCTCGCCGTCCTCGATCCGTACCGTGGCCGTACCGATCGGCACCCCGTCGTACACGCAGCCACCGCTCGTCTCGCTGGATCCGTAGCTACGGGTCACCCGGACACCCTCGCCGCGAGCACGGTCGAGAAGGGATCCTGGCGTGGATTGCCCCCCGACGAGCACGCCCGTGAGCTCTCGAAGTGCGTTCGTGCCTTCGCTATCGTCGAGTAGGGTCGCGAGCTGAGCGGGCACGAGCGCAGTGAACCGTTGCGGCTGTTCGAGCCGGCCGACTGCCTGGGCGAACCAGTCTGCGGCGAAGTGCGGTCCTCCGACCACGACCGGGTCGAACCCGGCGGCGATGGACCGCACCAGCACGTTGAGTCCCGCGATGTAGTGGGTCGGAAGGGCCAGCACCCATTGCCCTGGTCCGCCCAACGCCGACTCGCTCGCGGCCGCGCTCGCCAGCACGGCATCCGCACTCAGCGCGACGCGTTTGGGTCTCCCGGTGGATCCGCTGGTCTCGACGACCAAGGCGATGCGCCGCTCGACGGTCGCCGGCAGATCGGCGGCGTCCTCGGCATCCACGAAGAGGGCGGGACCGCCCGCGAGCGCGTCGCGGAGGGCCGGCAGCACGGCGACCCCGGCAGGCACCACCCGCAGGTCGCGCGTCATCGTGTCAGTACTGCCAGGGGAACGGTCCCCAGTCGGCGTCACGCTTCTCGAGGAACGCGTCGCGGCCCTCGGCGGCCTCGTCAGTCCCGTAAGCGAGCCGGGTCGCCTCGCCGGCGAAGACCTGCTGGCCCACCATTCCGTCGTCCACCGCGTTGAGGGCGAACTTCAGCATCCGGATCGATGTCGGGCTCTTGCCGAGGATCGTCTCGGCCCAGGCGATCGCGGTCGACTCGAGCTCGGTGTGCGGCACCACGGCGTTCACCGCTCCGGCGTGCATGGCGCGCTCGGCGTCGTACTCCTGGGCGAGGAAGAACACCTCGCGGGCGAACTTCTGACCGACCTGGCGTGCGAAGTACGCGCTGCCGTACCCGGCGTCGAACGAGCCGACGTCGGCATCGGTCTGCTTGAACCGCGCGTGCTCACGGGATGCGATGGTCAGGTCGCAGACGACGTGCAGCGAGTGCCCACCCCCGGCCGCCCACCCCGGCACCACCGCGATGACGACCTTCGGCATGAAACGGATGAGGCGCTGCACCTCGAGGATGTGCAGGCGTCCTGTTCCGGGTCTCGATACACCGGCTTCGCCGGCACTCGACCCACTCTCCTCGTACCGGTACCCGTCCTTGCCCCGGATGCGCTGGTCGCCGCCCGCGCTGAAGGCCCATCCACCGTCCTTCGGGCTCGGGCCGTTGCCGGTGAGCAGCACGACCCCCACCTTCGGATTCTGGCGCGCGTCATCGAGCGCGGCTGCCAGCTGGTCGACCGTGCGCGGGCGGAACGCGTTGCGCACCTCTGGCCGGTTGAATGCCACCCGGGCGATGCGCCCGCTGACGTCCAGGTGGTAGGTGACGTCATCCAGTCCCTCGAAGCCGGGAACGGCACGCCAGACTTTCTCGTCGAAGAGCTCGGAAACCGCGGGTGCCGATGTCATGCCCAGAGGCCGCCGATCACGTCGAGTGCCGTCGTCAGCACGAGGGGGTTGAAGATGACGCCGAGGATGAGCCCGGCCGCCGCCCATCCGGAGCCGAATCGGCCGATGAGGGCGACGACGGCGAGGGCGACAGCGAGGCCGCTCGCGGCGATGGCGCCCCACGCGGTGTAGGTGGCCACCAGGTAGAGATCGCTCGTCGCGAGGACGACGCCGGTCGCGAGACCGGCGACGGTGAGCAGCGCGAGAACGAACGACACGATGCCGGGCCAGCGTGGGCGGCGGCGATCGACGGGTGCGATCACCGGCTGCACGAGCGTCGCCGGCAGTCCGGCCGTGAGGGGCTCCTGCACGGAGACCAGCCTAGAAGACGTTCTCGCCCAGCCAGCTGAGCACGAAGACGTTGCCGATCAGCGCCAGGATGATGCCGAAGAACCCGCCGACGCGGCCGATGCCGGCGATGAGGGCGATCAGGCCGAAGAAGCCGGCGACTGCACCGATGCCCAGCGCGATCTGCGCGGCGTAGGGAATCTCGACTGCCGTGCCGCCGATGAGGAGCGCGGCGGCGGCCAGTCCCAGCCAGAAGGAGAGCAGCCCCGCCCAGCGCGGCGCCTTGCGCCCCGGCATGACCCGCGCGTCGGAGCGCCAGTACTGGCGGAGGTTCGGCGCCTGCTTCATCGGCGGCTCGAAGTTCGTCTGCGGTGCGATGGGGGCGACCGGACGGTATTGGTACTGCGCGTTCGTCCGAGGGGGCGGCGGCTGCGGCTGAATCGTCATGACGTGCCCTTCATCGGATAGCGCCAGCGTACCGCTCGGGCACAGACT
>JBDSKH010000183.1:0-3639 GCA_039917005.1 Pseudolysinimonas sp. | reverse complement strand
ACCGAGAGCTTCGTATTGACGTCGGCGAAGACGGGCGTGTAGCTCGAGAAGCTGGGGCCCGAGGCGCCAAGGATGGCGACCCCGTTCCGGAACCAGGTGTAAGTGAAACCGGGGGTGATCGGCCCGTCGACCGACGTGTAGCGGTTCGTGTTCGAGACGGTCGCCGGCACACCGACTTGCGGGGTCCCCGCGACGGTCACCGTTCCGGCCGTGCCGTACGTGATCGAGTAGTCCCGCGCCGGCGACTGCCTCATGACGGGGGCGTAGGTGCCGCCCGCGACGTAGGGGACGATCGCCGTCACCTGTACCGCGATGTCCCTGTCGCGATCGCCGACGGTCAGGGGATAGGACGCGCAATTCGTGGCGTCGGCCACGGCCGCCATGAACGGCGGGGTGGTCTCGCGGATCCACTTGCAGGTAAAGGTCGTCCCTCCGGGCCATCCGGTCATGTCGGCGTACAGCGTCGACGTCGTGTTCGCGACGGCCACCGAACCCGGATCAGAAGTCATGTACCCCGGCGGTCGGACGGTCCCGTAATACGGCGAGAACGTGTACGTGGACCCTCCAACGGCGATTCCGTAGACCTGGGCACGGATCCTGTGCCCCAGGTCGCCCGGCTGGATGGTGTAGGTGAAGCCGCTCCCGATGTTCTCGTCCCGACCGGTGAAGGCGAAGTCGTCGCGGAGCCAGGAGACGATGTAGTTGTCGGATGTCCACCGGTCGCCGAGGAACACGCTCCAGGTGTCGCCCACCCGCATCTGATTGTCGTGCCTCACGACTGGCGCGATATCCACAGCGTCGGGCGCACCGCCGGAATCGGGCGCCGTTGGATTGTGCTCGGACACCGTGATCGACACGGTCGCTGTCGTCGATGTCATCGCAGTCACAGTGACCTCGATGCCGCCGGCGGTGCTTCTGAAGGTCTCGCCGACGGCGTAGCTGAGCCGCTTGACGCCACCGACGATGCGACCGATCAGATACGAGTCATCGCCCGGCAGTCCTTGCCAGCCGGAATGCTCGATGCGGAGGATCCGCACCCCGGTCGCGTTCGCGACGCACGCGCTGGCCATGCACCCGAAGCGGTTGTATTGAGAGTCCTCGCCGGTGAAGTTGCGGAATTCAACGAAATAGTTGACCCCGTCGGTGTCCTGGACGACGACCGTTCGGGAGCCCGCGTGCGAACTGACCGAAGTGAGTGTGTAGCTGTGGATGCCAGTCGTGGCCTGCACCCACGCGCTCTCGGGCCAGATCGATGCGCGCACCGCTTGAGCACTCGAGAGCGCGCCACCGTCTCGGCCCGAGCTGCCGTAGCCCATGACGTCCGTGATGTCTCCGTACTCGCGGATCGCGCACCCCGTCGTGCCCAGATAGCCCGGGTGCGGATCGGCCGTGTTGCAGTCGGCCCAATCAGCGTGACCAAGGGAGAGGTTGTGTCCGAGCTCGTGTGAGGTGGTCTGCTGTGCGAGCGCCGACCCCGAACCGATGACCCAGGCGAGGCCTCCTTGGTTGACACTCCAGCCGATGGTGCCGAGTCCGATCGCACCGCCGCAATTCATCGACGCCGGGAAGAACAGCACGAGGTGGGTGTTCTTCGCCGGCGTGTACCCGAGTTGCGTGCGCGCGACATCGATCGCCTCGTTCCAGAGCGCCGTCGACCCCGCCGACGTGGTACAGGGGTTGGCGCTGGCATACCAGCTCGTGGTGCCCGCGAGGTTGAACGAGATCGAGCCGCCGGACTGAGCCGACCAGTAGTTGCTCGCATGGGCGATGGCCGTCTGCACGCTCGCCTGCGTCTGGTTGACCGCGTCACGGGCACCGTTGCTGGGCGTGACCAGCACGGCGTACACCTGGTGCGTCCCCGGCGAGTTCGGAGTCTGAACGACCATCCCCGACGTGTCGTCGATGGCGAGTTGCTTGCCCGGAGTAGCGGTGAGGGCGGCGAGCGGCGCGGCGGATGACCCGTAGGTCGCGAGCTGATCGAACCGCACCGCCGGATCGGCCGACAGTGCGAGGCCTTCCGGCACCCCGAGGGAGAGCCGCAAGGTGCCGAGACGCAGCTCGCTCAGGTCCACCCCGGAGACGTCGACGAGCAGCAGGCCGAATCCGGCGACGTTGAGCACCTGAACGTCGGGGTCGAACCCCGCCTGTCCGTCTGCGGCGAATTCACCGATGACCCCGGTGTAGAGCACCGTGGGATCGGTGTACCCGCTCGGCGTGGACGTGGGCGTGGATGTCAGCGTGGGCGTGGGTGTGGGCGTGGATGTCGCCGTCGGTTCCGGCGTCTCGACCGGCTCCGGAATCTGCGTCGTGCCGGGCGTCGGCGTCGGATCCGAGGTCGGCGTCGCGCTGGGCTCCGGGTCCGGGATCGGCGTCTCGGCGGGTGAGGTGGCAGCCGGTTCGGGAGTGGGATCCTCAGCGAACGCCGGACCCGCCGGGACCAGGAGCGCGACGGCGAGCGCGACGGCCGCGATGGCAGCGGACATGCGGTGGCGCGGCCATGCAGACACTAGGGGTCCACTCTTCGGGTGAATGAGACACCTGAGTGTGACAGTGGCAGTACGACTCGTCCTACCTCTAAATCGGGGGGTCTTAGCGCGAAGTCCTTAGAGCAGATAGTCGACGACGACGACGCTCTCGCCCGAATCGGCGACCCACTCGGCAAGGGTGTCGAACCGGCCGGCCGCGTCATCCGGCAGTACGACGCCCTCGGGGATCTCGACGATCACGCCACGTACGTTCAGCGGCGGCGGGTCGCCCGTCACCTGGAGGGGCAGCACTCCCCGGTCGCTGACCTCGAGGATGTAGGTGCGCTCCCCTGACGAGCTTGCTACGGCCGTGACCCGACCTTCGAGCCCGACCTGCGCTGGGCCGGCGCCAGGTGTCCCGCACCCGCTGACGCCGAGCAGGAGAAGGGCGACGATGGCGAACCTTTTCACGCCTGCGACCGTGCCAGCCGGTGCACGATGGGCACGACGATCGCGGCCGCGATGAGAACGGCGATTCCGGCCGTGATCGCGAAGAGGACGAGCCACGGCCCGGTGCCGCCCTGGATGAACCCGACCACGGCCACCACGATGAGGTTCACGACCGCACCGAGAAGGGCGAGCACCCAGGTGTGGCCGGTTCCCGGCCCGCTGCCGCGCGTGCGCGTTCGCACCGCCGCCACGATCAGCAGGATCAGCCAGGTTGCGAGCCCGACATCCATGAAGTTGAAGAGCACCCGGAGCGCCTCGACGGGAGCCCCTGACAGCGACCCGATCAGGAACCATTGCCACAGGGTCAGAAGGAGGAGCGCGACCACGATGGTGAGGACGACGTCGAGGATCAGGCGCAGGACGGCACGGGACATGCCGCCAGGGTAGCGGGAACGCAAAAGGGGCCGAGCCTCTCGGCTCGACCCCTCCAGCGATCGTGCTACTTCAGGATCTTCGTGACCTTGCCGGCACCCACGGTGCGGCCACCCTCGCGGATGGCGAAGCCGAGGCCGTCCTCCATCGCGATGGGCTGAATCAGCTCAACCGTGATGTCGGTCGTGTCGCCGGGCATGACCATCTCGGTGCCCTCGGGCAGCGTGATGACGCCGGTGACGTCGGTGGTGCGGAAGTAGAACTGCGGACGGTAGTTCGCGTAGAACGGGTT
>JBDSKH010000182.1:0-11573 GCA_039917005.1 Pseudolysinimonas sp. | reverse complement strand
CCAGTCTTGAAAACTGGTGGGCAGCAATGTCTCGTGGGTTCGAATCCCACGCCCTCCGCTTCGTGACACCGACCTCCCCGCCAGCCGCACGACGAGGAAAGCCCAGATGAGCCAGAAGCGATCAAGCAGGTCGGCCCAGCCGACTGCGATCGCTCGGCATGGACGGCTGAAGCGGGCGACCGCCTGGCGCTCGGTGCTCGCCCTCATCGGCACCGTGCTCTCCGTGGTGCTCATCGCCGGGGGATCGGTGGCCGCCGTCGCGTTCTTCCAGCTCAAGACCCAGATCAAGACCGAGTCCATCGAGGCCGACTCGCACGGACCACCCCCCAACATCGCCGCGATCGAGGGCGGGTTCAACATCCTGCTGGTCGGCAGCGACACGCGAGAGGGCCAGGGCGGCATCGGCGGCAACGACTCCGCGGTGCTCAACGACGTCACGATGCTGCTGCACGTGGCGCAAGACCAGCAGAGCGCGACGCTGGTCAGCATGCCGCGCGACATGGTTGTCCCGCTGCCCGCATGCGAGAACGGTGGTCCCGCGACAGGGCAGCCGATCAACGTCACGCTGTACTACGGCGGGCTGGCCTGCACGGTGAAGACGGTGCAGAACCTGACCGGCCTGGACATCCAGTTCGCTGGCCTCATCACCTTCCAGGGCGTCATCGCGATGTCGAATGCGGTGGGCGGCGTCGACATCTGCACCGACGACTCGATCTTCGACCCGTATACCGGCCTCAACGTCGTCGGCGCTGGATCGCACAACCTGCAGGGCGAGCAGGCGCTCGCCTTCTTGCGCTCGCGTCACGGCGTGGGTGACGGCAGCGACCTCGGGCGGATCGGATCGCAGCAGGTGTTCCTCTCGGCGCTTGTCCGCAAGATCAAGAGCGACGACACGCTCACCGACTTCGTGAAGCTGTACAGCATCGCGCAGGCGGCCACGAAGAACATCACGCTCTCCGACAACTTCGCCAACCCCGACACCCTTGTCTCGGTCGCGCTCGTGCTGAAGAACATCCCGCTCGAGAACATCGTGCTCGTGCAGTACCCGAGCAAGACGGGTGGAACCGGCATCTTCGCCGGCAAGGTGCAGCCGGTCACCGCGGTGGCGACCGCACTGTTCGACGCGATCAAGGCCGACCTGCCGATCGGCCTCGATGAGAACTCGCTCGAGGGCGCCCACGGCGGCTCGACGCTCGACCCGAACGCGCCGGTACCGACCACGGAACCGGTCGATCCATCGGCCGCTCCGACCATCCCACCGGACACACCCCAGGCCGTCGTGATCCCCGGCGTCAAGGGCCAGTCGGCGGCCCAGTACACCTGCTCTGTCTCCAACAACTAGGCCCCGTTTCGGGCGCCGGATGCCCTGGTGCGTCCGGCTATGATGGCTAGGCATGCCAGGAGACGTCGCATAGTCCGGTCGAGTGCACCACCCTGCTAAGGTGGAGAACCCGCAAGGGTTCCGAGGGTTCAAATCCCTCCGTCTCCGCTTTCTAAACTCCTGATCAGCGGGCACATTTCTCGTTTTCTTGCGTCGATTTGAGGCCGGTCGAGGAGTGGCCTCGAATTCCTGCTTTACGGGCAGACCAACACCTCATTCGTCGTCTCAGCGCCGGTACCATGACGCGCGCCACCGCTCGGCGGGGCGGCGCATTGATCACGCAGATGCGCTGGTGTGCAGACGCGCACCATCAGGATTGAACAAACACAGCACCTCGAGTACGGCGGGGCCCGGGTTGCCGAATCCATGCGGGACACGGGTATCGAATTCAGCCGCATCGCCGGCCTCCACGATCAGATCGTCATCGGCAAGCAGTAACCGCAGGCGCCCTGAGATCACGTAGATCCAGTCCCAGCCTGGATGTACCCACTGTCGGATGATCTCGTCCGGCCGTGGCGGGTGGACTTGCTTGAACGCTTCCCAGGATCCGGTTCCACCGGACAGCGGCATGGTGACCACCCCGTCTCTCACTCTTCCACGCGGGTGGATGCGTGGATCGCCCAGAGCCGGTGCTCCGACAAGGTCGTCCAACGGCAGGCGATAGAGCCGCGCCAGCGGCAGGAGGAGTTCGAGTTGGGCTCGCCGTGACCCTGACTCGAGCCGAGACAGGGTGCTGATCGAGATCCCGGAGGCATCCCCCGCCGCCCGGAGCGTCAGGCCGCGCGACTCGCGGATCGCACGCAGACGAGCTCCGACTCCGGCCAGTTCCTGATGCTCCTGCAGCAAATGCGTTTGCCATCGTACTGCCGAGCCGTCAGCATCAGCAGATGAGCAGTGAACATAAGGACGTCGACGTTGTCATCGTCGGAGGCGGGCCGGCCATCACATGAGCACCACACTCACCGTCGACTTCTTCATGAGTCTCGACGGCTACGGCTCGGCCGAAGGCTGGCCAGGATACTGGGGCAAGGAAGGCCCCGAGCTGCGGCAGGACCGGGTCGACACCTTCGATCAGGACCAGGTTCTGGTCCTCGGCGCCACGACCTTCCGGCAGTTCGCGAAGTTCGTGAAGCTGTTCGACGAGCCGTACTACGGCCGCATGAATGAGATGCCGAAGATCGTGTTCTCCAGCACCCTGGACCCGCAGGAGCCGGGCTGGGAGAACACGACGGTGATCGCCGAGGACGCTGTCACGGCGATGGAGCGACTCAAGCGCACCACTGACATCCCGATGCGGTCGCACGGCAGCGTCTCGCTGAACCGCGCGCTGCTCGCTGCCGGCCTGGTCGACCGCCTCGAGATGATGGTCTTCCCGGCAATCACCGGGGAGGCGGGTTACGCGGCGCTCTTCCGGGACGGGCCCGAGTTCGACCTCGACCTGATCGAGACCACGGTGCTCGACGGCCGCACCCTGAAGCTCGTCTACGAGCCGACCCCGCACACCGCGGTCCCCGACGGCGTCGGCCCGACGCCCCGGAACGCGGACTGACTGCCCGACTCGCAGGATGACCGCCCCGGCTCTCTAGAGTCCTGGTCAGCCGGCATATTTCTCGTTCGTCTCGTGAGTTTGTGCCCCGTCGAGGAGCGGCATCACTTGGACGCCGGCTCGAGGCCCGACAGCCGGGATCGTGATCATCGTGATCGCTCATGTTCCGGGCCGGCCGTGCGTCGTGTGGCCGGCGCCGCGCTCCGCGTCACGTCAGTTGACTGAACGCCTCGGCCTTGTCCGTGGGCCCGGTGATCAGGATCACATCCTCAGGTTCGAGGATGGTTTCGGCGGTGGTGTAGACCCACGGCTTGCCCTGTTTCCGAACCGCGGTGATGGTGACTCCGTACCTGCTGCGTATGCCGAGCTCGCCAAGCGACTTCCCGGTGAAACGACCCGGGGGTTTCGCCTTCACGAGAGCAAAGTCGTCTCCGATCTCGAGGTAGTCCTGCATCGCCCCACGCACGAGGTGGGCGACGCGCCGTCCCATGTCCTTCTCGGGGTAGACGACATGCGGCACCCCCAGTTGCTCGAGGATCAAGCCGTGGGCATCGCTGACGGCCTTCGCCCAGAGTTGCTTGACGCCCATCCTCAACAACAACGAGGTGGTGAGGATGCTCGCCTGGACGTCGCTGCCGATCGCCACGACGACCCGGTCGAAATCGGGCACCGAGAGTTGGCGCAGCGTCTCCTCGCGGGTGGAATCTCCCATCACGACATGGGTGAGCTGCCCGTTGAGGCTCTGCACGATGTCTTCGTTGCCGTCGATGCCGAGCACCTCGGTCTTGCTCGCCATCAGTTCGAGCGCGAGCGCCCGGCCGAATCGGCCGAGGCCTATGACCGCGACGGAATCGGCGGACGCTATATGTCCGAGCTCCTTTCGGGAGCGAGTGCTAGCCAATGATGGGCCTCTCTTTCGGGAACTGGTACGCGACGGTGCGTTCGCGCAAGGCGAGCGCGGTGGCGAAGGTGATCGGGCCGAGTCGACCGACGAACATCAGCGCCACCACGATGAGTTGGGCCGGCACGGGAAGCCCGGCCGTGATGCCGGTGGAGAGCCCGACGGTGGCGAACGCGGAGATGGTCTCGAAGAGCACGCGGTCCAGGTCGATTCCGGAGATCAGCATGATCGCGATCGTCGAAACGACGACGACGCCGACCGAGAGCAGCACCACGGCGATCGCTTGACGGTGCACCGCTCGGGAGAGCCGCTTGCCGAACACGTTGACGACACCGTCGCCCCGGATCTCAGCGAGCAGGATGAACAGCAGCACCCCGAAGGTCGTGACCTTGATGCCGCCAGCGGTCCCGGCAGGGCCGCCCCCGATGAACATCAGCACATCCATCCCGAACAGGGTCGCCCCATCCATCGAACCGATGTCGACCGTGTTGAATCCTGCGGTGCGGGTCTGCACGGATTGGAAGAACCCGGCGAGGATCCGCGACGCCGGGTCGAGCGACCCCAAGGTCGCGGGGTTGTTCCACTCAGCTCCGGTGATGAAGAGAGTGCCCGCAACGAGCAGGATCGCTGAGAATGCGAGCACCAGCCGAGTGTGCATGGTCCACAGCAACGGTCGACGGAGATGGCGTCGCAGCTGCACAATTACCGGAAAGCCCAGTCCACCGAGGATCACCGCGACGCAGATCGCCAGCGAGACGATCGGATCCGAGACGAACCCGATCATATTGTCGCTGAACAGCGCGAACCCCGCGTTGTTGAACGACGAGATCCCATGAAAGGTACCGAGCCAGATGGCCTCCAGCGGCGAGTACTCGTATGCGGTTGCGAACCGGATGGCAAGCACAGCCGCGATGAACCCTTCGATCGCCAGCGAGATCATGACCACGCCGCGTACGAGGCTCTTCACATCATCGAGACCGACGCTATGCGTCTCCGCGGCAGTGGTCAGCCGGGTGCGGAGGGACAACCGGCGCACCACGATCAGCCCCACGAACGACGCGAACGTCATCACACCCAACCCACCGACCTGAATGAGGACGAGTATCACCACCTGGCCGAATCCCGACCAGTAGGTCGGTGTGTCGACCACCACATGTCCCGTAACGCAGAGGGCGGACACGGCGGTGAAGAGGGCCTCGCTCCAGGTTGCGCCGCCGGAACCTGCCTTGGCGACGGGCAACAACAAGAGAGCCGTCCCTACGGCCGCGACTACTGCGAAGCCGCCGAAGATCGTCTGCGCGGGATGGAGTCTCGGGCGCCGAAGGACCCTCCGCTGCTGCATCGATTCGCGGATGGGCACCCAGGCACTGTACCCCGGCGCTGCCCCGCGGGCACGGGCTATGCAATCGCCGAGTTGCACTTCGCGGGAGACTAGTGCAATCTGAAAGTTGCACATCAGATCATTACGTCAGGAGATTCAATGAACGACATCACCAAGACCTTCACCGTCGAGCAGACCCCGCTGCAGGTATTCGACGCCATCAACGATGTTCGCAGCTGGTGGTCCGGACAGATCGTCGGCAACACGGCCGCGGTCGGCGACGTCTGGTTCTATCTCGTCCCCGACATCCATTTCTCCAAGCAGGAGATCACCGAGTCGCTGCCCGGCCGGCGGATCGCCTGGTCCGTCACCGACGGCTACCTGGCGTTCGTAGACGACAAGGAGGAGTGGATCGGCACCACGATCACGTTCGACCTGACCGAGGTGGATGGCGGAACGCAGGTCGTGTTCACCCACGTCGGACTGGCCCGGGAGGTCGAGTGCTTCGAGGTCTGCGATGCGGCCTGGAGCGACTACGTGCTCGGGAGCCTGCGGCGGCGTATCCACGAGCGGACCGGAGCGCTCATGCGATGATGCACCATGGCATCGTCATCCGATATCCGCCGGCTGTTCCTGGTGCGCCACGGGCAGACCGCGCTGAACGCCGCCGGCCGCCTGCGCGGACTGGCAGACCCTCCCCTGGACGACGTGGGAGTCGCGGAGGCGAAAGCTGTCGCCGAGGACCTCGGTAGCCAGGACATCGGTGCGGTCTATTGCAGCCCCCTTCAGCGCGCGGTCCATACCGCGCAGGCGATCGCCGAAGCATCCGGAGCCGAATGGACCGCCGACCCACGCTTCAATGACCGCGACTACGGGCCGTGGACGGGTCACATCCGGGACGAGGTCATCGCAGAATTCGGCAGTGTGGATGACGCTCCCGGGGTCGAACCGAAGGCGACCGTCCTCGAACGCGCGAGGCCGGCTCTTGACAGCGTGCTGGACGCGCATCCCGATGCCGCGGTGGCGATCGTCACGCACGACGCGGTGATCCGCCCTCTGCTGGCGGCGATCGACCCGAGCGTCGGCGAGGTGGAGGTTCCGACGGGCTCGTGGAGCGAGCTCAGGCGAGATGCCGGCGAGTGGACGATCGTCCGCACCGACCAGAAGCCTTGAGGAGCGGCGGCTACAACCCGGCGTTGCGGTGCGCGGCGACCGTCGCCGCCGAGAGCGCGACATTGTAGAAGGACATCTCGTCCAGGGTGCCGGCGAAGTAGTTGACCCCTGCCGTGCTTCGACCGAAGTTGACCGTCGCAGCGGCGGTGAGTGCGTTGGTGTTGCCGGTGGCAGATCCAGCCGATGCGCCGTCGACATACAGCACGAGCGCTCCGGTCGACTGCGTCCGGGTGAACACCACGTGGTGCCAGGCGCCGTCGTTGTACGTGGCGGCAGTGACGACGTTCGTGTCAGGGTTACCGACGCCCGCGATGATCTTGCCCGAGCACATCGAGATGCCGAAGTCGTTGCCGGCACCGCCGACGTCCGCGTCGACGAGTCCCGCCCCTTGCCACCAGAACGTGCAATGCGGCGAACCGAAGTCGTTGGAGAAGTTCTGGGTCGACTTCACCCAGAACTCGATCGAGAAGTTGGTCGAGATCTGGCGGGCCGCTGTCGCGTAGTCGTTCACGCCGTCGAACTGCACGGCCTTGTCGGTGTCGCCGTTGATCGCCCCGGTCACCCCGACGGTCGGTGTGTTGAAGTAGGTTCCGTCGTTGTTCGTCGCCGTGATGTCGTCCATCGGGCTCGTGGCCAAGGCCTCGCCCAGGCGCCAGTAGCTGACGAGGCCGCTGGTTCCGCTCACTGTCGCGGAGTAGGTCAGGGCCACCTTGACGACGTTCGCGCTGCCGGCCGTCTGGACGTTGCCCACTCCATCGGCGACCACGTACTGGTACATGTAGCAGCTGCCCGCCGTGACGACGTCGGCCACCGGGGATGATGCGGGGTTGGTCCCACCGGAGGTCGTTGCGAACGCTCCGAAGCTGCCGCAGGTCGTGCCGGTGAGGCTCGCGGACGCGCGCTGCAGCAGGCGCGTGCCGATGCCGGTGGTTGCATCGGTGCCCGTCGTGAATCCGACGCTGATCGTCGTGTTGGTGGTCGTAGCACTGGCGTAACTGACCGCGCTGCCCGTCGGAGCGGTGCTGTCGACAGTCAACGTGAAGGGCGAGTTTGCCGAGACGCCGCTCGAGTTCCCGACTGCCGTGACGTTCACGGTGCCCGGCGCGGCGGGCGCGCCCGACCACGAGTAGGTGTTGATACCGAGGGCACCCGGCGTCGAAGTCCAGTTGGTGCCGAGCGCGGGGTAGCCATAGCTCGCGATACCCGAGGCCGCATCCGTCGCCGTGCCCGTCACGGTGAATGAACCGGATGCCGCCGCCGGCCGGTAGTAGACGGTCGTGCCCGAGCCGCTCCAGTAGGTGTTCGTGAAGGCCGAGTACGAGAGGGACGGGGTCGACGGCACCGTGGTGTCGACCTTGATGTCGCCGCTGGTGTACGTGGTGACGTTGCCGAGCGTGTCGGAGACGGTGTACTGGTAGCGGTAGCACGCCTGGTCGGTGACGGAGTCGACCTTCGGCGACACCGGATCCGAACCGCCGCTCACCGCGCTGTATCCGCCGAATGTGCCGCACACGCCGTTGGCGGTTCCTCCGGCAGACGTGAGGGTCGCGGTGGCGCGCGTCAGGGTCGCGCCCGTGGGTGCGATGCCGCTGGTGTCCGTGCCGGGACTGAAGGCGATGCTGAGGGATGTCGACGTCGAGTACCGCGCGCCGGTGCCGGTCAGGCCGGACGCGTCCACCGAACCGCCACTCGGGCCGGAGACATCGGACGCCGCGGAGCTGCCCAGCTGGTAGTGGTTGGTCACGTTCGTCTGGGTGAGCAGCGTCGTGTAGAACGACACCTCGTCGATCGATCCGGTGAACCATCCTCCGTAGTTGCCGTCCAGGCTGTTGAGGATCGCGCCGACCGAGAATCCGTACATTCCCATGACGGTCGCGCGCGTGGCGGCCTGGGTCGTCAGGGCGACGCCGTCGATGTACAGCGTCAGCGTCGTGCCGTTGTAGGTCTCGACGACGTGATGCCAGGCGCCGTTGTTGACAGCCGACGGCATGGTGAACACCTTGTCGTTGCCATTGCCCCAGCCCCACGCCGTCATGGAAGCGCCGCCGGCATCGATCCAGAGGCCGTACTCCTGTGTGTTTGCCCCGCTGCCGTAGGCGAAGAGCACCTGGCGGGCGGCGCTCGAAGTCTTGAACCAGAGCTCGGTGGACCGAACCGAGGCGCCGACCGGGATGCTCGTGGTCGAGGTCATCTGCACGTGGTCGTTGACACCGTCGAACAGCGCGGCGGTGTTGCTATCGGCGGGCAGCGCCCCCGCCTGACCGAGGCTGACGCCGTTCTTGTAGTCGCCGGTGTTGCTGCCTTTGCTGTCGACCGCGCGCGGGTAGGTCGACGGGGTGACCTGGAAGTTGTCGATGTGGATGCCGGTGCTGTCGCTCTTGGCAGCACTCGATGCGTCCGCGCCGTCCATGATCCCGGCCCGACCGGCGGCGGTGAAGGTGGCGTCCGTGGCCGAAACCTTCAGTACGCCGTTGACGTAGAGCTTGAGCGCGGTCCCGACCATCTCGAGCCGGATTCGGTAGGTCTCCCCGGCCACGAGTGCGCCCTGGTTCGCGAGAAAGCCCGGATAGGCGACCGTACCGTTCGTGTATTTGACGATGTTCCAACTGGTGTCCGCCTGCTCCCACCTGGCCATGTAGAACGTGTTCGCGGTGGTGTCCATGCGGCCGATGACGCCGACGGTCTCACCGGCCGGGATCGAGGCTTTGACGTAGAGGTCGGCCTCCACCGAGTAGTCGGCACTGGGCGGCGTCGCGGTCGTGTAGTCGATCGTGTACCCGGTGACATTGGCGCGGCGCACCCGGTTCTCATTGCTGATCACCGCGTTGGCGGCACCGGCCTTGTGCGTCCAGGTGGCGCCGATCTCGCCGGTGTGGCTCGCCAGCGAGCTACCCGACGTCCCCGTGAACGAGTCCGCTGAGATCAGGGCCGCCGTCGCCTCGCCCAGTCGCCAGTAGCTCAGGGCGCCTGCGGTCGCGCTCACGGCTCCGGCGTAGTCGACCTTCGCGACGCTCGCGCTCGTCGCGATGTGCTGGTTGCCGACGAGGTCGGTGACCACGAAGCGATAGACGTAGCAGACGGCGTTGAACACCTGGGTGTCGGTGTAGACCGAGGTCGGGTTGTTCGAGCCGATGTTGATGAAGCTGCCGAACGTGCCGCACGTGCCGGAGGTCAGAGCGGCGGCCGAGCGCTGCAGCTGGCGAGTCGAGATCCCCGATCCGCCGTCGGTACCCGACGTGAAGGTGATGTCGACCGACCGACCGACCTGATAGCCGTCGAGGTAGCTGATGGTGCCGGCGCTGGGAGCCGTCGAGTCATCCACGAAGGTGAGAGTGGTCCCGGCCGTGTTGCCGGCGACGTCGCGCCCGGTGACGAGCTCGTTCGGTCCGCTTGTGGTGGCCGCCGCCCAGGTGAACGCATTCGAGACATACGGCCCGCCGGCCGGCGTGGATACCGTGGATGGGGTGTGGGTCCAGCCGGTCGTCGTGCCCGTGAGCGCCGCGGTCTGGCTCGACGCAGGGCCGGAGCCAGCATCCGACACCGCGTTGGTGAGAGTGAATGAGCCCGCGGCCGTTCCGCGGTAGTAGATCGTGTTGCCGCTCTTGCCCGCGTTCCCGGTGATCCCGGACAGGGTGATGGAGTTGGTCGGCGGCGTCGTCTCGATGACCACGGTGGAGCTGTACGCGCTCTCGGCCCCGGCCCAGTTCGTCGCGAAGCGGGGTGTCACCGTGTACTTCCAGGAGCCCGGAGGTACAGAACTCTCCACGCAACTCGTCGCGGCGACGGTTCCCGTGCACGCGGAGAGGATGGTCTGCAGTGCCGACGTCGACGCGTCGTATCGCTTGATGATGTACCCGCTCACGGCTTGCCCGGTGGCAAGCGTCGACGCCGCCCAGCTGACCGTCACGTTCGCGCCAGCGGGTGTCGCGGTCGGCGTCGCCCCGGCGTTCACGGAGGTGGCCGCCGACGCGCCGTTGCTGCCGGCCGTGGTGGCGGCGAGCCAGAAGGCCCACGCTGCCCCGCCGGCCAGCACGCACGCCAAGACGATCGCGAGGATCGCGCCGGCCTTACCCCTCAGCCGCGTCATCATGGCGCCTTCAGGTATGCGGTGAAGGTGGCCCCTTGGCAGGTGCTCACGGCGCCCAAGCTCATGGCGAGCGCGTTCGTCAAGGTCACGTTGAGGGTTCCGTTGACGACGCCCACTCGGGCGGGGACGTCCCATCCGGCCCCGCCGTTGGTCTGGGTGGTGAAAGACAGCGTGGACAGGACGCATCCGGAATGGGCGCCGTCGACGGCGAATCCGCTGCTGCCCTGGGCGGTGTCGATCGAGAGCGAGCCGATGTGGGCGACGGAATCGTTCGAGTTGGTCGCGGTGAGGACCACATTGGTCTGGCCGCCCGGGTAGAGGGCCGCGCCCGGCGTTCCGGGCGAGAGCGAGACGGCTGCGAGCGTGCCCGTGCCGCCGGCGCCGGTACCCGAAGCCGCGCCGGACCAGTAGGCGTAGGCGGCCCCGGCTCCGGTGATCATCAGCGCGGTCGCGGCTGCGATGATCACGACGTTTCGAGTGCGTCGGCGGATGTTCATCGGTCGATCCCGCCGCTCGCCGTGAACTCCAGCACCAGGGACGCGCCCTTGCAGCCGTCTTGGTTCGTCGACGCGTCGATCATGCCGACCCGCGGCCAGTCGTCGCTGCCGAGACCGAGTTCCTCGAGCGTGCTGGTCGCCCCGCCGCCCAGCCGGAGCGGTTCGGTGAGCGAGAGCTGGTCGACGGCGTAGTCGCCGGTGTCGCATGGCAGGGCCTGACTGGCATCCGGCGCGTCGACCGAAGCGACGCGCACCGTCAGCACGGTGACCAACAGGTCATCGTCATTCGGGTTCGTGATGGACAGGTTCAGCGGCACCATCACGCCCGGAGAGACGGGCTCCGTGAGATCGCCGCTGATCGTGAAAACGTCGTTCGGGTGATCGGTATCGGCCGTCGCCTGGCCGCCGCCGCTCACGGTGGCGGACCACCACATCCAGCTCACGAGCACACCGACCGCGAAGGCGCCGACGACGGCGAACGCCCAGGCGATGATCCGCCTGCTTCGTCGGATGTGGCTCATAGGAGCTTCCTCAGGGTGGTACAGCCCGGCTGCTTAACGGCGGCACGGCGAGGGGTGGGCCAGCTCAGGGGCGGCCCACCACTCACCGGTTCGGTCAGCTTGCGGAGTACGCGAAGTTGACGGTGGCGTTCTTGCAGTTGTCCTGG
>JBDSKH010000181.1:0-5660 GCA_039917005.1 Pseudolysinimonas sp. | reverse complement strand
TCGGTCGCCTCGGCCAGGAGATCGACAAGCGTGAGCCCGAGCGCCCGGCAGATGACCTCGAGGATCTCGCTCGACGGCTCTTTGCGTCCCCGCTCGATCTCCGAGAGATAGGGCATCGAGATGCGAGCGGTGTCGGCGACGGTGCGCAACGTGAGCTCGCGGTCCAGGCGGATGCGGCGGAGGGCCGATCCGATGGCATACCTCAGCAACATGGCTCGACCCTACGCGGAGGCACCGTCGCGGGTCACGCGGTCACGCGCTGGATTCGCTCTGGGCGGAAACGGCGGCAGATCCGGTCGCCGGCGTCGCGCGCGCCCGCCACCACCGGTCGAGCAGTTCCTCGGCGAAGAGCAGGCCGATCACGAGCGCCGTCACGGCCGCGAGCGCGATCACCGACGGCAGGCCGGCGATCGCAGGGATGACCGCCAGCAGGATCGCGCCCGACCCCATCCGGGTCCAGGGCCACCAGCCCGCCAGACGGCGCCAGAAGAAGCCCGTACCGGCGAAGTACAGGGCGGCGCCGCCCGACAGCGCGATCGCCCCGAACCAGCCGATACCGTGCTCCGCATCGCCCAGGTGGCTGGTCGCCACCTCGATGCCGAGCGCCGTGATGATGATCCCGACCAGGATCGGGAAGTGCAGATAGGTATAGGCGTCCGTGGCGACCGCGGTGCGCTTGGCGCCATGGGTGGCCTGAAGCAGGTGTTCCGACGCGGGCTCCATGCGCTCGAAATACGCCCACCAGAAGCTGAAGGCGAGCACTACGGTCAGCGCGATGGCTCCGACCAGCGCGAGACTGACCTCCGCCTGCGCCACCCCGACGCCGAGCGCCACCACCGATTCGCCGAGACCCAGGATCACGATCAGCGCGAACCGCTCCACCCAGTACGACGCGGAGTGCACCAGCCATCCTGTGGACCCCGGTCGCTCCCGCGAGGTCCGATAGACGACAACCGAGTCGATGACGAAGGCCGCCACCCAGATCCAGGTCTGCCATGGCGCGCCGACGATCGCGCCCGTGACGAAGATCGCCGCGCTCACGGGGATCGGGACGAACGAGGTGCGGATCACCTGACGGCGCAGATCGGCGTTGTCCGCCGCGGCTTTGAAGTAGAGGACGCCGTGGATGATGCGGCAGATGAAATAAGCGGTCAGGAGGACGAGCGGGAGCGCCGGGCTCTCGCCCTCGTCAGGGAAGGCCCGCGGGATGGTGACGGCCAGCAGGAAGATCAGGATGGAGGCGACGATCAGACCGGTGCGCACCAGTCCGCGATCGGCGCGCGCCTGGTTCGAAAGCCAGCCGAACGACGCCCAGAGCCCCCACAACATCCCGAGCACCACCATGCCCCGCAGCACCCCGAGAGCGTCGTGGCCCTCGGCCATGAGCCTGCTCACCTGCGTGAACGAGAAGACGAAAACGAGGTCGAAGAACAGCTCGAACATCGTGACCCGGCCGCCCTCCTCGGAGTGCGGGCCGATCTTGAGCAGGGCCGGAAGGCTGAACCGGGTGTCACCGATCGTGTGGCCCATCGTCAGTCTCCTGCCGGGTCGTCCGCGAGCCGGATCTCGGGCTCGTGGCGCACCGGGAAGTTCACGCTCGCGGCGATGAAGCACTTCTCGCTCGCCTCGCGATGGATCTCCCGCGCGACCTCCGGATCGCCGGCCGAGATCGTGACGACCGGGCGCAGCGTGACTTCCACGAACGCCCCGCCGCCCGCGTCGTCCTGACGCATGGTGCCGGTGGCGGAATCCGTATAGGACTCCACGACGATGCCGTGGAGCACGGCGACGTGCAGGTAGCTCAGCAGGTGGCATTGGCTGAGCGCGGCGACGAGCGCGTCCTCCGGATTCCAGCGCGCGGCGTCGCCGTGGAACACCCGGTCGCTCGATCCCGGGATGGCCGGCTTGCCCTCGGCGGTGATGATCACGTCGCGGCTGTAGGCCTTGTACGCGGAGGTTCCCGTGCCCCGGTTGCCGGTCCATTCGACGGATACCGCATAGGAGTGATCGAGATTCATCGGAATCCTTCGTTCTAGACTCGCAGTCATGACCGACACGGTGCTCACCACGACTTCGCAGGACTCCACGGTACCGACGGTGGCCACCGAGCGCCGTATCGTGACCGCGATTCCGGGGCCGAAATCCATCGCCCTGCACGAGCGGCGCCAGGCGGTCGTCAGCGCCGGGGTCGCGTCCGCCCTTCCCGTCTACATCACCCGCGCGCACGGCGCGATCGTCGAGGACGTCGACGGCAACGCCTTCCTCGACCTGGGCGCCGGCATCGGGGTCACCACGGTCGGGCACACCGTCGACACGGTCGTCGAGGCCGCCCGCGAGCAGCTGGGCGACGTGCTGCATACCCTGTTCACCATCACCCCGTACGAGGAGTACGTGCGCGTCGCCGAGCTGCTCGCCGAGCACACGCCCGGCACGTTCGCGAAGAAGAGCGTGCTCGTCAACTCGGGCGCGGAGGCCGTCGAGAACGGCGTCAAGATCGCCCGCAAGTTCACGGGACGGGTCGGGGTCGGCGTGCTCGATCACGCGTACCACGGCCGCACCAACCTGACGATGGCCATGAACTTCAAGGCCATGCCGTATGGCCTCGGGTTCGGTCCCTTCGCCGGTGACGTCTACCGCGCCCCCAACTCGTATCCGCTGCACGACGGGCTCTCGGGCGCAGACGCCGCCCAGCGCACGATCTCCTACCTCGAGAAGACGGTCGGGGCCGCCGACCTGGCGTGCCTCGTCGTCGAGCCGATCCAGGGCGAGGGCGGCTTCATGGTCCCCGCGGACGGCTACCTTCCGGCGCTGCAGGAGTGGTGCACGGCCAACGGCATCGTCTTCATCGCCGACGAGATCCAGAGCGGCATGGCCCGCACGGGCAAGTACTTCGCCAGCGAGCACTTCGGGCTCGTGCCCGACATGGTGCTCTCGGCCAAGGGCATCGCCGGTGGCCTTCCGCTCGCCGGTGTCACGGGCCGCGCCGAGATCATGGATGCCTCCCACCCGGGCGGACTGGGCGGCACCTTCGGCGGCAACCCGGTCGCCTGCGCCGCGGCGATCGCCGTGTTCGAGCACATCGAGCGCGACAACCTGCTCGGCGAGGCGATCCGCATCGAGAAGACCCTCAAGCCCGCGCTGCTCGCCCTGCAGGAGAAGTACCCGTTCATCGCCGAGGTGCGCGGACTGGGCGCCATGCTCGCGCTCGAGTTCACCGATCCGGCGACGCACGAGCCGCGCGCCGACGTGCCGGGAGCAGTCGCCGCGTTCGCGGCTCAGCAGGGCGTGCTCATCCTCACCGCCGGCACCTACGGCAACGTGGTCCGGTTCCTCCCGAGCCTGGCGATCACCGACGCGCAACTGCTCGACGCGGTCAGCGTCATCGACGACGCGCTGGCGACGCTCTGACCGCGCCGGCTCCGGGTGGGCGACCAGTCATGACGGAGCAGGCATGATCGGCCTGGCCGACTCCGTCGAGCTCGCCGTCCTGGAGCGGTCGGGCGAGGTCGAGTCTCGCCATCTCGGTGCGGCGGTGCTGGTGGATGCCGACGGCAGCATCCTGCAGGCGCTCGGCAATCCTGCCGCCCTCATTTATCCGCGCTCGGCCGCCAAGCCGCTGCAGGCGACGGCCGTCCTGGCGACCGGACTGCCGCTCGAGGGCGAGGAACTGGTGCTGGCATCGGCCAGCCACTCGGGAACCGCGGCTCACGTGTCCGTCGTCGAGCGGATGCTCGCTTCGGCCGGCCTGGACGAGAGCGCACTGCAGTGCCCCGCCGACTGGCCGCTCGACGGGAAGGCCCGTGCCGCCGCCACTCCCCCCGCCGGTGCCGGGCGGCGCAGGATCACCATGAACTGCTCGGGCAAGCACGCGGCCTTCCTCGCGGCTTCCGTGCACGCCGGGTGGAGCACCGACGACTATCTCGATCTCGAGCATCCGATGCAGAGCGCCGTGGCCGCCACCATCGCCGAGTACGCCGGAGAACACGTCGCCCACTGGGGCATCGACGGCTGCAATGCTCCCACGCCGGTGATCTCGCTGACGGGACTCGCTCGCTCGATCGGACGCGTCGCGGCGTCCTCCTCGCCGCTGCCGGCCGCCATCCTGGCGCATCCGTGGGCGATCGACGGCCAGGGGCGCGAGAATGCGGTGACGATCGCCGAGACCGGCCTCATCGCCAAGCTCGGCGCCGAGGGCGTGCTCGTGCTCGCGACCACCGCCGGTCAGGCCGTCGCGGTGAAGACGCTCGACGGCGCGGACCGCGCGCGCACGATGATCGCACTGGAGGTGCTCGTTCGTGCCGGCCTGGTGCCGCGCGAGCGCGCCGAGGCCGTGCTCGCCGCGACCCTCGAGACGGGGCTCAGCGTCGCGTTCTGACGCCGCGCTACCGACTGCTCAGCTGCTCTGCCCGAGCCGCTTGCGACGAATTCCTGCCGCGACCTGCGAGATCACCACGCCGATGATCGCGATGAAGAACACGGCCGAGGCGATGACGTTCGCCTGAGCCGGGATGCCGCGCGTCGCCGCCGTGTACACGTACTTCGGGAAGGTCACCGCGGCGCCCGAGTTGAAGTTCGTAATGATGAAGTCGTCGAAGCTGAGCGCGAAGGACAGCAGCGCCGCCGCGATGATGCCGGGCAGCAGCAGCGGGAAGGTGATGCGCCAGAACACCTGGGCGGGGCTCGCGTAGAGATCGCGACCCGCCTCCTCGAGGGCGGGATCCAGGCTCGCGACGCGGGCGCGTACCGTGACCACCACGAAGCTGATGCAGAACATCGTGTGCGCCAGGATGATCGTCAGGAGACCCTTGGCGATCCCGGCCGTCAGGAACTGGGCGGCGAGCCCGGCGCCGAGCACGACCTCCGGAGTCGCCATCGGGAGGAAGAGCAGCAGGGTCGTCGCGGCACGGAACCGGAAGCGATAGCGCACCAGCGCGATGGCCATCGCCGTCCCGAGAGCGGTGGCCAGCAGCGTCGCGGTCACGGCGACCAGGATGCTGTTGCCGAAAGCCTCGCAGACCTCCTGCTGGTCGCAGACGTTGATCCAGTTGTCGAGCGTGAAGCCGCGCCACACGATGTTGGACCGGCGGACGTCATTGAACGAGAACACGATCGTGTACGCGATCGGGATGAGCAGGAAGACGAACGCGAGTACGGCGTAGACGCCGAGTCCCCACTTGCCCACGCCCAGTCGGAACGGGCGCCGGGATCCCGGCGGCGGTGCGGCCTTCGCCGTCTCGGCGATCGCGGTTCCTCCCTGCACGGTCACAGCAGGTCCTCCGTTCCGCTGCGCTTCACGTAGATGCTGACGAACACCAGGATCACGGCCATGAGCACGATGGAGAGCGCGGCAGCCGCGGGATAGTTCTGCAATTGCAGGAAGTTCGCCTCGATGACGTTTCCGATCATCGCGGTGTCGGGCGCGCCGAGGAAGCTCGTGCTCGCGTTGATGTAGTCGCCGGAGGCGGGGATGAAGGTCAGCAGGGTGCCCGAGATGACGCCGGGAAGCGACAACGGCAGGGTCACCCGCAGGAACGTGGTCGCGGGGCTGGCGTACAGGTCGCCTCCGGCCTCGACGTACCGCAGGTCGAGGCGCTCGAGCGACGTGTAGATCGGCAGCGTCATGAACGGGATGAAGTTGTACGTGAGCCCGAAGATGACAG
>JBDSKH010000180.1:0-19201 GCA_039917005.1 Pseudolysinimonas sp. | reverse complement strand
CGAGCTGGCGGCGCGCCACGGCATCCGGCGCTACGGGTTTCACGGCACGTCGTACCGGTACGTCTCGCGTGCGGCCGCCGAACTGCTCGGCCGCCCGGTCGAGGAACTGCGGATGATCGTGCTGCATCTCGGCAACGGCGCTTCGGCCGCAGCGATCTCGGGCGGGCGCTCGGTCGACACCTCGATGGGCCTCACGCCACTCGAGGGGCTGGTGATGGGGACGCGCTCCGGCGATCTCGATCCGGCGATCCCGTTCCACCTGAACCGCGTCGCCGGGCTGTCGATCGACGAGCTCGACGACCTGCTCAACCGGAAGAGCGGCGTGCTCGGACTCTCGGGGCACTCCGACATGCGCGAGGTGTGCGAGGCCGCCGAATCGGGGTCGGAGCCCGCGAAGCTGGCGCTCGAGGTGTACCTGCACCGCATCCGGCACTACATCGGCGCGTACGCCGCGGTGCTCGGCGGCTTGGATGCTCTGGTCTTCACGGCGGGCGTCGGCGAGAACAGCGACGTCGTCCGGGCCGGGGCGGTGCGGGGGCTCGAGTTCCTGGGGATCTCGATCGATCCGGATGCCAATGCGGCCCGAGGAGGCGGCGCCCGGTCGATCTCACCGGCCGGGTCCCCGGTCACGGTCCTCGTGGTGCCGACCGACGAGGAGCTGGAGATCGCGCAGCAGACGGCGGCACTGGTGATCGCCGGTACGGTTGAAGGGTGACGCGAGCGACCATACCGCGATGGTTCGTCATCCTCGTGATCGTCCCGGGGGCGCTCTTCGCGTCGGGCATGGCCGTGCTCTTCTGCCGCGCCCTGCGCGAGATCCCGGAGACCGCCTCGTTCTTCATCACCTATACCGGTGATGCGACGGCATGGGACGGCACTCCGGTCGGCTTCCCGGCGTGGCTCAGCTGGACGCATTTCCTCACCGGCTTCTTCCTGCTCTTCATCATCCGGTCGGGGCTGCTCATCCGGTCGAAGCACCGCCCCCCTGCCTTCGTCACCCGCCGTGCCGCGGGCGCACACCGCCACGGCATCCACACCTGGTGGCACCTCGTCGTCGACACGCTCTGGGCGCTCAACGGAGTCGTGTACCTGGTGCTGCTGATCGCATCCGGTCAGTGGAAGCGGCTGGTCCCGGCGTCGTGGGACATCGTGCCGAACGCGATCTCGGCCGGCCTGCAGTACGTCTCGCTCGACTGGCCGCAACATCACGGCTGGACCCACTACAACGCCCTGCAGCTGGTGCTCTACGGATTCACGGTGTTCGTGGCCGGGCCGCTCGCCGTCATCGTCGGTCTGCGGCTCTCACCGATCTGGCCGGCGAGGCTCGCCCGGCCGACGGGCGTGCTGGGCGACCGGTTCGCGCGCACCGTGCACTGGGCGACAGCTGTCTACTTCATCGCGTTCACTGTCGTGCACGTCGCGCTCGTGCTGCTCACCGGCGCGCTCGCCAACCTCAACCACATGTACGCGGGGCGCGACGATCAGACCTGGATCGGCACGGGCGTCTTCGCGCTGTCGCTCATCGTGACGATCGTCGCCGCGATTCTGCTGCGTCCGCCGGCCCAGGCGCGGATCGCCGAACTCGCGCGCAACGACGTCCGGCGGATGCCGCCCGCGAGCTAGGTCGGCGTGGGTCTCGACACGCGCTCCGCGCTACTCGACCGGCGGGTCGTGGGTCTCGACACGCGCTCCGCGCTACTCGACCGGCGGGTCTATCCGGCCAGTGCGAGGCGAAGCCGCTCCAGCCGGGCGAGCGTCGACTCCTTGCCGAGGATCTCCATCGACTCGAAGAGCGGAGGGCTCACACGGCGTCCGCTCAGCGCCGTGCGCAGGGGCCCGAACGCCGTGCGCGGCTTGAGCCCCGCCCCCTCGATGAGTGCCGCCCGCAGCGCGCCCTCGATCGCGGCCGCCGACCAGTCGGTCAGCTGCTCAAGGGCGGCCTCCGACGCATCCAGAACCAGGCGCGCTTCGCCGGCATCGGACGGCAATGCGTCGTCGTCGTAGCCGATCTCGCCGTCGGGCGTGAAGAACGACCCGAGCATGCCGCGCACCTCGCCGAGCAGGTTCACGCGCTCCTGCACGAGCGGCGCCGCCTCGCGCAGGATCGCCTGGTGGGCTTCGCTCGGCGGATCGCTCACCAGTCCCTCGAGATAGGGCACGATGCGTGACGTGAAGTCCTCGACGGCTAACAGCCGGATGTGGTCGCCGTTGATCGACTCGGCCTTCTTCAGATCGAACCGGGCCGGGTTCGGATTCACGTCGGCCACATCGAACGCGTCGACCAGTTCGTCCTGGCTGAAGATGTCGCGGTCGGGGCCGATCGACCAGCCGAGCAGCGAGAGGTAGTTGAGCAGACCCTCCGGTACGAACCCTCGGTCGCGGTGGTGAAAGAGATTCGACTCCGGATCGCGCTTGCTGAGCTTCTTGTTGCCCTCGCCCATGACGTACGGCAGGTGCCCGAATCGCGGGATGACGTCGGTCACGCCGAGCTCGATCAGCGCCATGTAGAGGGCGATCTGGCGGGGCGTGCTGCTCAGCAGATCCTCGCCGCGCAGCACGTGGGTGACCCCCATGAGCGCATCGTCGACAGGGTTCACGAACGTGTAGAGGGGCGCGCCGTTCGGGCGCACCACGACGAAGTCGGTGGTCGCGCCCGCCGGGAACGTGATCGGGCCGCGCACGAGATCGTCGAAGCTCAGTTCCTCGTCGGGCACGCGCAGGCGAAGCGCGGGCTGCCGGCCCTCGGCGCGAAAGGCCTCGCGTTCGGCGTCGGTGAGGTCGCGCTCGAAGTTGTCGTAGCCCTGCTGCACGTCGCGGCCGTTCGCGCGATTGCGGGCGTCCATCTCCTCGGGCGTGACAAAGCTCTCGTAGAGGAAGCCGCCATCCCGAAGCCTCTCGATCATCGCGAGGTAGATGTCGGTGCGCTGCGACTGCCGGTACGGCTCGTGCGGGCCGCCGGTCTCGACGCCCTCGTCCCAGTCGAGGTGCAACCAGCGCAGCGAGTCGATCAGCTGCAGGTAGCTCTCCTCGCTGTCGCGGGCGGCATCGGTGTCTTCGATACGGAAGATCAGCTTTCCGCCGGTGTGCCGCGCGTAGGCCCAGTTGAACAGGGCCGTGCGGATCATCCCGACGTGCGGCGTACCCGTCGGCGAGGGGCAGAAGCGCACGCGCACGTCAGCGCCCTCTGCGGTGGAGAATCGCTGCGCGGTCGAGGAGGGAAGAGAGGTCATGGCGCCTCAAGCCTACGGCGCGGTGACCTCACGGGCCGCGGAGCGCCGGACAGCCGAGCCGACGGCGACCACTCCGGCTGCGAGCGCGCCGACCGCGACGACGACGGCCGCGATGAGCACCGGCCCACCGGGCTGCGCGATCGACTGACCGCTGAGCGCCTGCCAGAGAGTCAGTCCCACGACCGCGAGATAGCTTGCCGCGGCGATGGCGACCAGCCGGAAGCGCAGCACGCCGTCGGCGAGCAGCGGCACGCGACGGGCGAGCAGCTCGAGCACGATCGCGAACAACGGCAGGGCTTGCAGCCCGTGCATGCCGACGAAGTGCGGGATGCGGAGGTCGCCGGCCACGGTGCTCCAGCCGAGGAGGGGCAGTCCGGGTCCGCCATCGGCGACGCCGACCGTGTGGGCTCCGACGATCCCCTGATAGTTCGAGATCTGGTCCCCCTGCGGGCCGGTCATGAGGAAGGCGAGTGCCATGCCGAGCACCGCGAGCAGCGCGCCCGAGCGGATCGCCAGCGTGCGCGCACGGTCGCCCAGGCGGTTACGGAAGAGGGCGAACGCGACGACCAGGGTCACCACCCAAACCACCACGATCGAGAACGCCATGGCCGCCCAGGCGGCGGTGTGCAGCGGAGTCGTCACGTTGAAGTGGCTGGTGTCTGCCGCAGCCGCGAACCCCGTGATGATCACGAGCTCGATCGTGAGACCGATAGCGGCGATCGTCCCGCCGATCGCGGCGATCCGGCGCAGGCGCACCAGCTGGCCGATGAGCCAGGCGAGAGTGACGGAGTAGATCGCGGTCGACACGGCGAACTTGAACGGCTTGGCCCATACGTTCACGCCCGTGACCTCGCGCGGGTCGACGAACATCGCGATGGCGCTGAACGCCGCCAACGCGACCATCGCCACGGCGAGGGCGAGCAGCGGACGGTGCCAGTGCACGGGGCGCAGGCCGAGCGAGCCGGATGCTGGGGCAGAGGCAGATGCAGGGGCAGGCGCGCTGGACGGACTCGCGGAAGTTGCGGGGGTCTGGGTGATGGTCATGATGTCTCCTTCGGAGTCGTGGTGGACGGATTCGTGGTGGAGCTTGCGGTGTGGCCATGAGCGGCCGCGATCTCGGGCGGCACCGGGAAGACGGTGCGCGAGACGTTCTCGTGCGCCATGCGGCGCAGGCCGGCGAAAAGCGAGTCGCCGAGGACTGTGCCGACGACGACGGTCTCGGTCATCTGCGCCCGATCGCGCGAGTCGGCGACCGTCTGCAGGTCGGCCGCGGCGATCAGCTCGGCGGCCTGCGCGTAGACCGGAAGCGTGGTCAGCAGGTCCTCGCGGCCGAGAGCCGCGTAATCGTCGATGACCCGGGCGGCGAGCGCCCAGCCGGGATTGACCGGATCGACCGTCCAGCCCCGCTCGGCGACGAGCGCGGCGAGGTCTCGCTGCCCCCGCTGCGGATCGGAGGACTCGCTGGGCACGACGGAAGCCGGACCGCCGGGCAGGGCCGCAGCCGCGATCCCGACGGCGACGCCGAACGGCAGGTTCTCGTCGTCGATCACGGCGAGCACGTCTCGCGCGGACGCGACGGAGAGTCCGCCGACCTCGATGAACGCCCGGATCAACCGCAGCCGCGCGACGTGCGACTCGTCATAGCTCGCCTGCGTCTGGCTGGACTTCTCGCCCGCGGCAAGGAGGCCTTCGCGCAGATAGAACTTGACGGTCGCGACCGCAACGCCGGATCGGCTGCTCAGTTCAGATATCTTCACCTCTGGATAGTAACACTATCGATAGTGTCACTGTCTATAGCGGAACAAATCCCTACGTCGCCGCATCGATCGCGGCGACGAGCCGGGCATGGATCGCGTCGACGGCCGGCAGCAGCGCCGCGTCGTCGCCGTCGCCCGTCGCCGAGCTCGCGAGCACGACGAACGGCCCGTCGCGCAGCACCCACTGTTCGTTGTAGGTCGGGGTGCCCGCCTCTCCCGTGATCTCCAGTCGGACGACGAACCCGTCCCGACCTGAGCCGGCATCTGTGACCGTCTGGGCGACGCGCACGTCGGAATCCTCGAGATGCACGGTGAACTCCGGGCAACCCTCGAGCACAGCGCGGTAGGCGGCGAGCCAGGTCTCGGCGGCGTCGGCGCCGGCGAACTCGCGCCCCGTCTGCACCAGCTCGTAGCCGTTCTGGAGGCGGATGCGGGGCGCCGTGTAGACCGTGCCGGCCGCTCCGGCGTCGCGGTCGAGCAGCACGAGGTCCACGACCGCGTCGCCGCACGGCTCGGGATCGATGGGCGGAATGTCCGATGCCCGGGCGGCGAGGTAGTCGTCGACGGTCGACGCGAACGGCTCCGTCCCATCCAGCGCTTGCGCCCCATCGAGCTCCCGCTCGATGTCGGCGCCCGTGATCAGGATTTCGTGCGCGTCCACCACGCTGTGTGCCGGAACGTCGATGCCCCCGGAATCACCCGAGCATCCGGCGAGCAGCACGACCGTCGTGACGAAGGCAGCGAGAGCGGGAATCGGGCGAGGCACCACCGCAGACTACCCAGTCAGGGTCAGCACGACGGCGCCCGCGAGGGCGAGGGCGATGCCGACACCCTGCAGAACCGTCAGCCGCTCCCGCAGCACGACGATCGCGAGCAGCACGGTGCCGAGCGGATAGAGCGAGTTGAGCACGCCCATGACTGCCAGGTCGCCGAGGTGGAGGCCGGTGACGAGCAGGATGTTTCCGGTCACCAGCAGCGCGCCGGCCGCGATCGCGAGCAGGGTCGCCTTCCGATCCCGCAGGCCGCGCAGCTCGCCCGGCCCGCTGCGGGTGCGGCCCCACGTGAGCACCGCCGCGAAAAGCGCCCCGCCCACCAGGAGGTCGACGAAGAGCGGGATGAGTCCCGACTCGGCCGGCGTCGCATCGATCGCGATGATGTATCCGGCGAACGCGACTCCCGCGGTGCCGGCATACGCCAGGGCGCGTCCGCTCGGACGGGCCGTGCCGCCCGACTCGCGCGACGCCGCCAACAGGATCCCCGCGATCACCACGACTACGAGTGCCGCGTAGCCGATCGGGGGGAACCGCTCCCCCAGCACGATGCCCACGATGGCCGGCAGCACCGCGTAGATCGCCGCGACGCCCGGCGACAGCACGCTCATCGGCCCCACCGCGAGGCAGGCGTAGAGCGCCCAGGTGCCGATCGATCCGGCGACCCCCGCGATCGCCCCGAGCACCACGGCCTCGGTCGACCACACCGGCCGCTCGATCAGCAGGGCGACCGACGTGACGACGGTCGCGACGACGAAGCCGATGAAGCTCGCGAGCAGCGCCGATATCCGCCGCGACGCCAGGCCGCCCAGGAAGTCGGACGCGCCGTATACGACGGCGCTCACGAACCCGAGGATGGCGACCATGTCGCCAGGTCAGGCCACTCGTTGGGCCAGCGTCGCGCTGCGCAACGCGAGCGCGATCAGGACGACGACGACCAGCGCGACCGCCGCCAGAGCGAGCCCGTTGTAGGCGAGCAGGGCCAGCGCCGGACCCGCGAGCGCGCCGCCGACAGCACCCGAGGCGCTCATCAGCAGGTCGGCGCGCCCCTGGATGACGGTGCGCCGCAACGGGTCCGCCGACTCCGCGACGAGCGCAGAACCCGCGACGGTCGACGCGCTCCAGCCCAGGCCGATCAGGATCAGCCCAGCCATGACCGCACCCTGATAGTCCGCGCCGAACGACGTCAGCAACAGGGCCGCGAGAAGCAGCACCTGCCCGAGCGCGATGATCACTTCGCGGCCGACCCGGTCGGCGAGCCATCCGAACACCGGCGAGAGGGCGAACATCCCGGCGACGTGCAGGCTGATCGTCAGCCCCACGACGACCAGCGTCGCGCCGTTCTGCACCAGGTGCACGGGCGTCATCGCCATGACCGAGACCATCGTCGCGTGGCTGAGAGCCAGGGCGATCATGCCCGTGCGCACGCCCGACGGGTCCGATTTCGGGATGTCGACGACCGACAGGCCGGCGGCGTCACGTTCCCGGCCGATGCGGTCGGCGAGTTTCAGCGGATCGGGCCGCAGGAAGATCAGATAGATCGCCGCCGCCAGGATCTGCGCGGCGATCGTGAAGAGGAACGGACCCGACAGCGACGGCAGCCCCAGGCTGCGCCCGAATGCATCGGCGGGCGCGATGAGGTTCGGGCCGAGCACCGCGCCCACTGTCGTCGCCCACACGACGAGCGCAAGATCGCGCCCGCGATTGCCGGGCTCGGAGAGATCGGTCGCCGCGAAACGGGACTGCAGGTTCACGGCCGTGCCGACGCCGATCAGCACGAGGGCGCAGAGGAGAAGCGGGAGGGAGACGAGCACGGCGGCCAGCAGCCCCACGCCCGCACCGGCGGCGGCGATGAGGGCTCCGGTCGCGAGCGAGGGTGCGCGTCCCGCCCGGCGCGCGAGCGCGGCGAGGGGGATCGCGGCGATCGCAGCCCCCACGGTCGTCCCGGTCGCCGCCATGCCCGACAGCGCCTCGGATCCGGAGACCTGCGTCACCAGCAGCGCGCCCGACGAGAGGGTCGCGCCCATTCCCACGCCGGCGAGGGCCTGCCCCGAGATCAGGACGATGTGCCCGCGCCGCCTCGCGCTGCGGATCTGCTCCGGGGTGAGGTTCGCATCCGGTGCTGCGCTCATCGCGGACGTCGGCTCACGGGGTGGCGTCGCGATTGCGCGCCGGGTTCGAGAGGGTGCCGATGCCCTCGATGGTGATGTCCACGATCTGCCCGGCGACGAATCCACCCAGACCCGACGGGGTTCCCGTCATGATGATGTCGCCGGGCAGAAGCGTCCACACGTCGGAGCAGTACGCGATGATCTCGGGGATGCCGTGGATCAGATCCTTGGTGTTGCCGTGCCGCCTCGGCTCGCCGTCGACGTGCGTCTGGATCTCGAGGTTCGTCGGGTCGAGCTCGGTCTCGATCCACGGACCGATCGGCGCGAAGGTGTCGTAGCCCTTCGCTCGCGCCCACTGCCCGTCGGCGAACATCTGATCCCGCGCCGACACGTCGTTGCCGCACGTGTAGCCGAACACGTAGTCGGCCCAGCGCTCCTTCTTGATCTGCTTCGCGATACGGCCGATGACGATCACGAGCTCGCCCTCGTGCACGATGCGGCCCTCGACCGGCGGGATCTGGATCGCATCGCCCGGCCCGATCACGGCCGTGTTCGGCTTCAGGAAGATCAGCGGGTTGTCGGGAGCGTCGACGCCCGCCATGTCGTTGCGATGCTCGGCGTAGTTGAGGCCGATGCAGACGACCTTCGAGCGCGGGATGACGGGCGCGAGCAGCTTCGCGTCGGCGAGCCTGACCCGATCACCCGTGGTGTCGAAACCCTGGAACATCGGATCGCCCGCCAGGACGACCAGTTCTTCGTCGTCGACCACTCCGTACCGGGGGTCTGCGCCGTCGACGCTGAACCGGGCGATCTTCACCATCCCACCCTAGGGCGCTCCGGCGACCCGCCGTCGGGCCGCGCCTAGCATGAGCAGATGGCGATGACGCTCCTGTGGGCGGGACCGGAAGACCCCGCCGCCACGCTCGTGATCGGGCACAGCGCGGGGGCGCCGATGGACTCGGCGTGGATGAACGCGATGTGCGCGCTGCTCGCCGACCGCGGCGTCCGCACCGCTCGCTTCGAGTTCGCCTTCATGGCGTCGCGGCGCGAGGGTCACCGCCGTCCGCCGACCAAGGCCGAGAACGCTGTGGGCGAGTACCGGGATGCGGTGGAGGCGGTCGTCGAGATCGCGGGCTCCCCCGTGCTGATCGGCGGCAAGTCGTACGGCGGCCGCGTCGCGAGTCTCGCGGCGGACGAACTGCACGCGACGGGAACCGTGAGCGGGCTGGTCTGCCTGGGCTACCCCTTCCACCCGCCAGAGCGCCCGGAACAGCTGCGCACCGCGCACCTGCTGACGCTCCAGACCCCGGCCCTCATCTGCCAGGGCACGCGCGACCCGTTCGGCGGCGCCGATGAGGTCCCCGGCTTCGGGTTGCCGGCGAGAATCGAGGTGCGCTGGTTCGACGGTGCCCACGACGTGCAGCCGGCGAATCGGCTCGCACCCGTGGCGGATGCGGTGGCCGCGTTCGCCCGGCCGCTGGTCGAGTAGGCGCGAAGCGCCGTGTCGAGACCCGTCAGTCGTTGAGCTTTATCATCCAGCCGTGGCGGTCTTCGACCCGCCCGTACTGGATGCCGGTGAGCTCCTCGCGCAGCGAGAGAGCGACGCGGTCGGCGTCCGCGACATCCGGCATCCGGATCTCGACGTCCTTGTTGCGCAGCACGGCGATCGGCGTGACGACCGCCGCCGTCCCGCAGGCGAATGCCTCGACGATGTCGCCCGACTCCACACCGGAGCGCCACTCCTCGAGGGCGACCTGACGCTGCTCGACCGTGTAGCCGCGGTCTTTCGCGAGCTGCAGGATCGACGCGAGCGTGATTCCCTCCAGGATCGAGTCGCTGTCCGGGGTGATGAGCTTCTTGTCGCGCGTGACGAGCACGACGTTCATGCCGCCGAGCTCCTCTAGGTACTTGCCCTCCTGGGCGTCGAGGAACAGCACCTGCTGGCAGCCGTTCTCGTATGCCTCGGCTTGCGCGGCGAGCGATGCCGCGTAGTTGCCGCCGGTCTTCGCCTGCCCCATGCCGCCGTGCCCGGCGCGCGTGAACCTCGTCGACAGCCAGATCTCCAGGGGGGTGATGCCTCCCGAGAAATAGGCACCGGCGGGCGACGCGATCAGGTAGTAGTTGACCTTCGCAGCGGGCCGCACGCCGAGGAACGCCTCTTTCGCGAACATGAACGGGCGCAGGTACAAGCTGGTCTCGTCGCGATCAGGCACCCAGGCGCCGTCCACGGCGATGAGCTGCTTGATCGACTCGAGGAAGTACTCGGCCGGCAGCTCGGGCAGCGCCAGGCGCTTCGCCGAGCGCTGCATGCGCGCCGCGTTCTGGTCGGGCCGGAAGCTCCAGATCGACCCGTCAGCGTGACGGTAGGCCTTGAGGCCCTCGAAGATCTCCTGCGCGTAGTGCAGCACGGCGGCGGCCGGTTCGAGCGCGATCGGGCCGTATGCCTGAACGCGCGGCCGATGCCATCCGCCCTTCTCCGACCAGCAGATGTCGACCATGTGGTCGGTGAAGACCTTGCCGAAGCCGGGATCCTTCAGCAGCTCGGCGCGCTCGGCGTCGGACTTCGCGGCGTCGTTGCGCGTGACCTGCCAGAGCAGGTCCTGCGTGGCCATCGGGAGGAGGTTGATCGTCATGTGCGTCTCCGAAACGTCGTGAAACCTAGTGTGCGCCCAATCGAGCGGCGATGGCAGAGCCGATCTCACTCGTCTGGCGTGCTGTCTGCGTGTCAGTTGCGGTGCCCCGCTCGGCCAGGTCGGCGATGACCGCCGCCTCGACCCGTGCCGCCGCCTCCGCGAGACCGAGGTGGTCGAGCAGGAGCGAGATGGACAGGATCGCCGCAGTGGGGTCGGCCTTCTGCTGCCCCGCGATGTCGGGAGCCGAGCCGTGAACGGGCTCGAACATCGAGGGGAACGTGCCATCGGGGTTGATGTTGCCCGAGGCCGCCAGTCCGATGCCGCCGCTGATAGCGCCGGCCAGATCGGTGAGGATATCGCCGAAGAGGTTGTCCGTGACGATCACGTCGAACCTAGCAGGGTCGGTGACCAGGAAGATCGTCGCCGCATCGACGTGCAGGTAGTCCCATGCGACATCCGGATGCTTCGCCGCCTCGGCAGCGACCAGTCGCGACCACAGGGTGCCCGCGTTCGTCAGCACGTTGGTCTTGTGCACGAGAGTGAGCTTCTTGCGGCGCTTGGCTGCCAGCTCGAACGCGTAGCGCACGACCCGCTCGACGCCGAACGCCGTATTGACGCTGACCTCGTTGGCGATCTCCTGCGGGGTCCCGGTCCGGATGCTTCCCCCGTTGCCGACGTACGGCCCTTCCGTGCCCTCCCGCACGACGACGAAGTCGACCTCACCGGGGTCGGCGAGCGGGCTCGTCACCCCGGGGAAGATGCGCGTCGGGCGCAGGTTCACGTAATGGTCGAACGCGAACCGCAGCCGGAGCAGCAGGCCGCGCTCGATGATGCCGCCGGCGAGCTTCGGGTCGCGGGGATCGCCGCCCACCGCCCCGAGGATTATCGCGTCGTGCTTCGCGAGCGCTGCGAGATCGTCCTCCGTCAGGATCGCCCCGGTCTCGAGGTAGTGCGCCGCGCTGAACGGGTACTCGGTGACGGCGATCTCGGCCTCACCCGCGACCGCCGCGCGCAGCACCGAGATGGCCTGAGTCGTCACTTCGGGGCCGATGCCGTCGCCGGCGATGACGGCGAGATCCAGGGTGCGGGTCACTATTCAGGGCTCCTGTAGGCGACGGTCAGGGTAGTGTCAGGGGGTTCCCAGACTGGGCTGTTCTTACCGGAATTCCGGGGAACCCAGAGGTCCCTCAGCCTACCGCCCCGACGCGAATCAGCCGTTGGAGCAATCCTCGCCGAACGCGGGGATACGGTCGGCCCATGAGTATCGGAGTAGGTATCTTTCTGTTCGTGGTCGGCGCTGTCCTGACCTTCGCCCTCAACGTGGAGCTCGGTTGGATCAACCTCGACCTCGTCGGCTACCTGTTCATGGGTGCCGGAATCGTCGTCGTGATCATCGGCCTCGTCTTGCTGATGCGTCGTCGCACCTCTGTCGTCACCGAGCGCAGCGCGGTCGACGCGAACAGCGGCGAGCGCGTCACCGAGCGCGCCACCAAGACCGACCCGCTCGCGTAACCACACTGCCGCGGGGTACCGGCGACCCAGGGGTCGTCGGTATCACCCGCGCGTCAGAGCAGGACTGAGATCACCGGGACCACCACGAGCCCGACGACTCCCGCCGCCACCCCGACGGCACCGAGGCCGAGACCCACGCCCGCTGCGGCATGCGGAAGCCCGCGGCGCGTGACACCGATCGCACCTGCGACCAGGGCGACGGCCGCGACCAGCGTGTGCAGGATCCCGCCGACCATGTAGAGCGCACCACCTGGTCCATCCCCGCCCCGGTCTGCGCCATCAGAATGGGCACGAACGACCCAAAGCCCTGCTGAGCGAGACCCAGCGCAGCCGCGACGATCCCCGCGACGAGCGCTACCCGCCCTGGGGTGTTCACCCCGGATGCCGGTGCGGCCTGATCGGGATAGGGCTCTGGGCGCTGGGGTTCTGCCATGACTTCAGCCTAGGCAGCTAGTCGATCGACCCGGGGCTGAGCACCGCCTCGACTCCCGGGACGACCAGGCGCCGGAACGCGTCATCGAGTTCGGCGGCAGTGTACGAGTACGTTCCGGCGATCCAATGCGCGATCACCGAGAAGTAGGCCCCGACGACGAAGTCGGTGACGAGCTGCAGCCGGCGGGCCTCGCTTCCGAAGGCTGCGAAACGAGTTCGCAGTTCTTCACCCACTACCCCGCTCAGCGCGCCTGTCATCGACCGCATGGCGCTCGACTGCCCGTCCTTGCCGAAGAGCGCGCGCACGATGGGCCGCTGCTCGACGATGTGTTCGAACATCGGAAGGCTGAAGGCGAACATGCTCACGCTGTCGCCGCGGTGTGCGCGCAGAAACCCGGTCATCTCTTCGATGGTGTCGTCGAACACGTCGCCTTTGTCGGTGAAGTGCGCATAGAAGGTCGAACGGCCGATGTCGGCACGATCGATGATGTCGGTCACCGTGACAGAGTCGTAGCCCTTCTCGAGGATGAGCTGCGTCAGTGCCGCCTGAATGGCCGCGCGAGTGCGCCGTACGCGTCGATCGGTCACCATCGGCTCCGCTTTCCCGGTCAATTGAGGCCCTTCTGTTCGGTAGTGCACGGATCCGCCCGAGTGTTCGTTGACGCATCCGGCTGTCACACAGACACTTCAGTTTAGAACAAAGTGTTCGATAACGAAGGGACCTCGTATGAGCACGGCAATAATCGACGCCCGAGGCATCTCCAAGGTCTACCCGCTGCCTGCGGGCGACTTCACCGCGCTGAGCGACGTCGACCTTCGCGTCGAGGCGGGCGAGTTCCTCGCCGTCGTCGGCCGGTCGGGGAGCGGCAAGACGACACTGCTCAACCTGCTCGCAGGCATCGATCGAGCGACCGCCGGCACTGTCACCATCGACGGCACCGAACTCGGCACGCTCAGCGAATCCCGGCTTGCGCGCGCTCGCGGCACCTCGATCGGGCTGGTGTTTCAGTTCTTCCAGCTGTTGCCGACGCTGACGGTGCTCGAGAACGTCATGTTGCCCATCGACTTCGCCGGCGGCAGCACGTCGGCGCAACGTCGCACGCGCGCGCTCGAACTTCTCGGCCGCGTCGACATCGCCGAACAGGCCGACAAGCTGCCATCGACACTGTCGGGCGGGCAGCAGCAACGGGCCGCCATCGCACGTGCACTTGCCAACGACCCGCCGGTGCTCCTCGCCGACGAGCCGACCGGAAACCTGGACTCGGCAACCGCAGATTCGGTGCTCGCCCTCTTCGCGAGCCTCGCCGACAGCGGCAAGGCGGTGGTGATGGTCACGCACGACCGCGACGCCTCGGGCTTTGCCAGCCGGATCCTGACGATGGCTGACGGCCGCGTGTCGACCGACATGGCGGTGCTCGCGTGACCGAGTCCATCCGTACCCGGCGCTCGCACCGCATGCGCCCCCGCACCGTGAAGATAGTGCGCGACCTGAGGCTCAGCAGCGGCCGCGTACTCGTCATGGCGATCGCGATCGCGGTGGCCGTGTCGGGATTCGGTGCGATTCTCATAGCCCGCGAAGCCCTCATGCGCGATTCGACTCTCGCCTACCGAGACACCAATCCCGCCGCGGCGACGCTCGACGTGCCAGGCGGTGTCGACGCGTCTTTGCTCGAGCAGATCCGCACCCTCCCTGGCGTCGCGGATGCCACGGCGCGCCAGACCGTCTCGACCCGTGTGCTCGTCGACGGCAGCTGGCTGCCCATGCGGCTCTTCATCGTGCCGAGCACCGATAGCCTGCGCATCGCGCATTTCGACGTGGAGAGCGGGGAGTGGCCCGCCACAAGCGGCGGTCTGTTTCTCGAGCGCGCCGCCACCGGTCTTCTCGACGCGGACACCGGCGACAGCCTCACTCTCGAGAGAATCGACGGATCACGCGCCACGGTCGCGGTGGACGGCCGGGTATGGGACGCCGCCCTCCCACCCGCGAACCAGGAGCGCACCGGCTACGGCTTCGCCACGCCCGCTCTCGTCGAGAGGCTGGGATACGCGAGTCTCAACGACCGCCTCCTCATCACCGTCGAGGACGCGTCGGGGGCGCCGAGCCGCGATCAGGCGCGAGTCGACGAGGTGGCCGGCTCCGTCGCTGCCTGGTTGACCGCCGACGGCCATGCGGTTCACGAGGTGACCGCACCGCCGTACCGGCATCCGCACCAGAACCAGACGGAGACGGTCACCGACCTGCTCGTCGCCTTCGCGCTCGCGGCTCTCGCGCTCGCTGCCGTGCTGGTCGCGTCGACTCTCGGCGGAATGCTCGCCGCGCAGTCGCGCCAGATCGGGATCATGAAGACCGTCGGCGCGAGCACGGGCGACATCGTGCGGCTGTACGCGACCATGACCGTCGCTGTGGCCGCTGTCGCCACCGCGCTTGCGGCGGTGCCGGCCTGGTTCGTGGGAATCGGCTTGGCAAGGCTCGTCGGTTCCATTCTCAACATCGACATCATTTCGGCGCCGCCGGGCGCGACGACGATCGCCCTGATCATCGGCTCCGGAATACTGATCACACTGGCCGTCGCCCTGTCGCCGATCGTGCGCGCCGCGCGAGTGACTGTGGCAGAGGCGCTGGGCGACCTCGAGGTCCGCGCGGACTCTGGCCGGCGAATCGTCCGCGCGCTCAGCCGCCTGGGCGGCGGGGACCGCAGTGCCGTGCTCGCCACTCGCAACCTGTTGCGTCGGCCGCGCCGATTCATGGCGACGGTGACCCTGCTCGCGGCTGGCGGCGCTCTCTTCCTCGCCGGCATCAACACCTCGGAGGCGTGGACGACCTGGGTAGACGACGGATTGAGCAAACGCACGTACGACGCCCAACTGGCCTTCGCCCAGCCCGTCGCCGTCAGTGAACTCGCGGCGGCACTCGCCGAAAGCGATGCCGTCACCGACTGGGAGAGCCTGGTGACCCTGCCTGCGTCGCCGGCCTCAGCCGACGGGGGCGTGCAAGTTCAGCGCATCTACCCCGACGGCGGACACGGAGTCTTCTCCGTCACCGCGATCGACCCCGATACGCGGCTCGTGCACTTCGACGTGCGTGACGGCCACTGGTTGCGTGCAGGTGAGCCGGGCAGCGTCGTGCTCAACCAGGCGGCAGCGACCCGGCTCGGCGATCCAGATCTCGGCACGGCAGTAGTGGTCTCGGTCGAGGGCCGCACCGAGAGTTGGACGCTCGTCGGAGTCATCGACGAAGTAGCCGGCTCCGCGACGGCCTACGTGTCAACCGGGGCACTCGACGATCTGCTGGGCGGACCCGAAATGGCCACCGCCGTGCGCGTGGTCATGCCCGACGCGACGCCACAGGCGATAGAGCAGCTGGGTCAACGGCTCGCGGCGGCCGACCTTCCGCTCCAGTCGACGGTGCCGACCACCGAACTCCGCACAGCGATCGACCAGCACGTGACCGTCTTCATCATGGTGCTTGTCGCGCTCGCCCTCCTCATGGCGACCATCGGCGCGCTAGGCCTGGCCTCGGCCATGACAGTGAGCGTCATCGAGCGCACCAGGGAGTTCGGCATCATGAAGGCGATCGGCGCCCGCTCCTCGGTGGTCGGGCGACTCGTGCTGACCGAGGGGCTCATCACCGGCGTGGTCGGATTCCTGCTCGCCGGCGCCCTTTCGGTGCCGGCGACCGGGCTCGTCAGTTCGACGCTCGGACGCCTCGCGTTCGGCCTGCCGCTGCCACTCGTCATCTCGGGCGGCGCGGTCGTGGTGTGGCTCGTGATCGCGCTTCTCAGCGCGGCGCTCGCCTCGAGCGGCGCGGCTGCGCGGTCGGCTCGCCTGACCGTGCGCGAATCCATCTCCTACCAGTAGCCATCACCGACAGAAACGGAAGATCCCATGAAACGTCGCTACAAGATCCTCATCGCCGTCGTCAGCCTTGTCGCCGTCGCCCTTGCGATTCACTTCGGTGGACGCGCCCTCGTCGACTGGCTCGTGACGATGCACTCCTAGTCGATCACCACATCGATCTCGCGCATGACATCCGCCTGGATGTCGGCGCGCAGGCTGTCCAGCAGTGCGGGGGCGACCGGGTCGTCGACGGTGATGACCGCGAGCGCCGAACTGCCCCGCCGCCCCTTGCGGGCGATCTGCAGCCCCGCGATGTTGACGTCGGCGGCCCCGAAAGCCGGACCGAAGATGCCCACGATGCCGGGACGGTCGGTGTAGATCATCACCACGAAGTGCTCGGCCATGAGCACCTCGACGTCGTAGCCGTTGATCTCGACGATCTTCTCGATCTGCTTCGGGCCGGTCAGTGTTCCGCTCACCGAGACGCGGTTGCCCTCCCCGGTCGCGGCGCGGATGGTGAGCACGTTGCGGTAGTCCTCGCTCGCCGCGTCGGTGAGCAGCCGCACCCCGATGCCGCGCTGCTCGGCGAGCAGGGGCGCGTTCACATACGACACCTGCTCGGTGATCGCGTTCGAGAAGATGCCCTTGAGGGCCGCGAGCTTGAGCACGCTGACGTCGAGCTCGGCGATCTCGCCGCGCACCTCGATGTCGATGTTCGACAGGGCGCCGTCGGCGAGTCCCGCGATGATCTGGCCCAGCTTCTCCATGAGCGGGATGCCGGGCCGCACCGTCGGGTCGATGATGCCGCCGGCGACGTTCACCGCATCCGGGACCAACTCGCCGTCGAGCGCCAGCCGCACCGAGCGGGCGACCGAGACCCCCGCCTTCTCCTGCGCCTCGTCGGTCGAGGCGCCCAGGTGCGGCGTGACCAGGATGTTGGGCAGGCTCGTCAGCGAATCGTCGGTGGGCGGCTCGCTCGTGAAGACGTCGATGCCGGCGCCTGCGATCTCGCCCGCCTTGAGAGCGGCGGCGAGCGCCTTCTCGTCGATGAGGCCGCCGCGCGCGACGTTGATGACATAGGCCGTCTTCTTCATGGCCTTGAGCTGCTTCGCGCCGATCATGCCGGTCGTCTCGGGGGTCTTCGGCATGTGGATGGTGACGAAGTCCGACGTGGCCAGCAGCTTGTCGAGCGGAAGCAGGCGCACGCCGAGCTGCTGCGCGCGCACATCGGTGACGTACGGGTCGTAGGCGACGATCTCGACGCCGAACGCCTGCAGCCGAGCGGCGATGAGCGCCCCGATGCGGCCGAGGCCGATGATGCCGACGGTCTTCTCGTAGAGCTCGGTGCCCGTGTACTTGCTGCGCTTCCACTCCCCTGCCGCGAGGCTCGCGTGAGCGGCCGGGATGTGGCGGGCCAGGCTCAGGATGTGCCCGATGGTGAGCTCGGCGGCGCTGATGATGTTGGAGGTCGGCGCGTTCACGACCATCACCCCCGCGGCCGTCGCCGCGGACAGGTCGACGTTGTCGAGCCCGACGCCGGCGCGGGCGACCACCTTCAGGTTCTTCGCGACCGCGATGGCCTCGGCATCGATCTGCGTGGCCGACCGGATCAGCACGGCGGACGCCTCTGGCAGTGCCGCGAGCAGCACGGCACGGTCGGTGCCGTCGATGTCGCGGATGTCGAAGTCGGTGCCGAGGGCTTCGACGGTGGCGGGCGAGAGTTGTTCGGCGATCAGGACGATCGGCTTGGCCACGGAGGGATCCTTCTGCGTTGGCGGCCGAGAGGCCAGCGGGTGCGCCCTCTGCAGCGGGCGCAGCGCCCCCGAGTTTAGTGCAGGCGCGGAGGGCCGCTTCGCCGTGTTGCGTCGTGCGACCATGGGGGCGAGGACAGCGGCGACGACAGGGGCGCGATGGATGCGGCGGGGACCGGCGTGCAGGTGCTTCGAGTCGCGCTCGCCCTGGTCTTCGCCGGCATGGGGATCTCGCACTTCGTCCCGAGCGTGCGCCGCAGCATGCGCGCCATGATCCCGCCCGCCTTACGTCGCCCGGGCTTCCCCTCGCCTGCCGCGCTCGTGGCGTTCACCGGGCTCTGCGAACTCGCCGGGGCGATCGGTATCGTCGCGCCGTGGCAGCTGCTCGGGCTGGAGTGGGTGCGCTGGCTCGCCGGCGCCGCCCTGGTGGTGTTCCTCATCGCGGTGTTCCCGGCCAACGCGTACGCCGCGGAGCATCCCGAGAAGTTCGGGCGCGCTGCGTTCCCGTTCTGGCCGCGCTACCTCGCGCAGCTCGGGCTCATCGTGCTCGTGACGCTTGCGACGGCTCCGGGAGTCGGCGGCCAGCCGAACGTGGGCTAGCCGAACGCCGGCTGGAACGCGGCGACGAGCGCCGCGATGCTGAGCGCGATCGCGTTCGTCGCACCCAGGGACACGGCGAGCAGCAGAACGCGCTGCGCGAGGCTGCGCCCTCGCCCGAGCAGCATCGCGGTCGCGAACAGCACGACCGGGGCGATGACGCTCAGCACCAGCAGCCACCATGGGACCGCGTCTCCGATGCCGAAGAGCTCGTACACACCGGGCAGGGCGACGAGGTTCGAGATCGCCAGCAGCAGCGTGTATCCGTGCAGCACCGCGAAGAGCAGGGCGACGAGCACGATCGGGAGACGGCCGGGGAGAGCCACGGCGACGGGCGCGGTCATGCGCCGACCGCCAGCAACGGGAGCAGAGGCCACGGCACCAGCAGGCCGGTTCCGAGGGCGAGCCAGCCCGCCCGCGTCAGCAGCCGGCCGGCGCGGGTCAGCGTGAGCGTCGCGCCGAACCAGAGCGGTGCCGCGACGATGGCCGTGAACTCACCGAACTGCCAGAGCACCTCGGTGAGCAGATCCGTGCTTCCGGATCCGGTGTACTGCACCGAGAGGATCCAGCC
>JBDSKH010000179.1:0-16218 GCA_039917005.1 Pseudolysinimonas sp. | reverse complement strand
CTCGCTGTAGGTGCCGGGTCCGCCCCAGTACTGCTCCAGAAAGCCGGTGAGCCGCTGGATCGCGCCCTCGAGATCGGGCTGTTCCGGATACATCGGCATGAGCACCTCGTCGGTGCGCACCCCGTCGTAGAACGCGCGCACCAGCCGCTCGAATGTCGGCCGTCCGCCGATCTCGGCCCAGAAGCTGCCGCCGACAGGCTCGCCGCCCTGACCCATGCGGAGGGTGAGGTCGCTCATTCTGCGCCGCTCATTCTGCATTCTCGGTTCCGAAGGCACGTTTCGAGCGGTCTGCCGGCTGTTGGTCGGCCGGCTGTTCCTTGGATGCTGCAGCGCCCCCATCGGACGTCGCGATCCGCACCGCCTTCTTGGCGGCCTTCTGCTGCCTCGCCGATTCCTTCGCCGGCTTCAGGGCGACCGGGACGTTGGCGGTCTTCGGTGGCCGAGCGCCGCGCACAGAGGCGGCTCCCTCGTATCCGGTCAGCACGATCGAGTTCAGCTTCGGTCCCTTGACGCCCATCTCGTCCAGTGCGCGCTTCAGTCGTGCGCGCAGCTCGCGGGCTACATCGTCCTTGCTGCCCGCGCGGGTCTTGACGACCACGCGCACCACCACGGCATCCGGGGACACCGACTCGATGCCCCAGATCTCGGGACGTTCGATGACGAGGCGCTTCCACTTGGACTCGTCGCGCATCGCCGTGGCGGTCTCGAGCATCTGGCTCTGCACGGCATCCACGTCTGCCTCGTACGGGACCGAGAGATCGATGATGACGCGGGCCCAGCCCTGCGAGAGATTGCCGACGCGCAGGATCTCGCCGTTGCGCACGAACCAGAGGGTGCCGTTCACGTCGCGGATCTGCGTGATCCGGATGCCGACCGCCTCGACCACGCCGGTCGCGGGACCGAGATCGACGACATCGCCGACGCCGAGCTGATCCTCCGACACCATGAACAGGCCGTTGAGAACGTCTTTGACGACGTTCTGCGCGCCGAAGCCGAGGCCGGCGCCGAGCGCGGCGGTGATGAGCGAGAACGCGCCCGTCGCAGCCGGTGCGGCGACCGAGATGACCAGCACGAGCGCCACGATCACGACGATCGTGGTGACGACGCTGTTGAGCACCCCGCCGAGTGCGCGGGTGCGCTGCACGACGCGAGCGGCATGGATGGGCGAGGCCTGCAGCGCCAGAGTGTCGTCGACGTTCTGCTTCTTCTTCACGCCCCAGACGACGCGATTGACGACCCGACGGATGACGAACTGAAGGATGACGCGGATCAGCACCGAGATGACGAGCACCAGGAGGATCTTGAGCGGAATCGCCCACGGCCCATTCAGGAAACCGTCGACGGTCGTCCAGAATGCGTCCCAATCCATGGTTTCCAGCCTAGTGAGAGCGGCCTGGGAGCTCCGCGAACGCGGGCCGGATCATGGGGTGTCGACGAGCACCGACCGCTGCTGACCGAGCCCGTCGATCCCGACCTCGATGACGTCGCCGGCGACGAGGTACGGGAAGTTGCCCGACAGCGCGACGCCCTGCGGGGTGCCCGTGTTGATCAGGTCTCCGGGCTCGAGCACCATCACCTGCGAGAGGTCGTACAGCAGGTCGGCGACCGAGAAGATCATGTCGGCCGTCGTCGAGTCCTGACGCGATTCGCCGTTGACGCGCGACCAGATGTGCAGGGCCGCCGTATCCACCTCATCGGCCGGGATGAGGGCGGGGCCGAGCGGGTTGAAGGTCTCTGCGTTCTTGCCCTTCGACCACTGGCCGCCCGAGCGATCGCGCTGGAAGTGGCGCTCCGACACATCGTTGCTCACGACGTAGCCGGCCACGTGCCGCAGCGCATCGGCGGGGGAGTCGAGGTAGCGCACGCGCGTGCCGATGACCAGGCCCAGCTCGACCTCCCAGTCGACCTGGGTCGCACCACGGGGGATACGGATGTCGTCGCGGGGCCCGACGATCGTGTTCGGATGCTTGTGGAACAGGATCGGGTGCTCGGGCGGCTCGCTGCCGGACTCTGCAGCGTGGGCCGCGTAGTTCTGGCCGATGCACAGCACCGCCATCGGGCGGGCGATGGGCGCGCCGATGCGCAGGCCGGAGGGATCGAGCTCGGGCAGTGCACCCGATGCGACGCGTTCGCGCACGCGGGCGATGCCGTCGGCCTCGAAGAACGCCCCGTCGAGGTCGCCCGTCCCGAGGTCGGCGCAGACGGACGCGATCGAGAAGGTCACGCCGTCGACGCGGACGACCGGGGTCTCGGCCCCGGCATCCCCAAGTCGCATCAGCTCCATCAGGCCAGCCGATCGCGTTCCTGCGCGGCGAGCGCCCGCTCGACTCCCGCGAGGTTCTCGACAACGAGGCGACGAAGCGCTGGGACATCGGGGTTGGCCTTCAGCCACGCGTTCGTCGCGTCGACCAGACCAGGCGAGGCGAGGGGCCCCGGGTAGAAGAACTGCAGGATGTAACTCGCGATCGAGTAACTGCGGTCCTTCCAGATCGTGGCGATGGCGTCGAAATACCTGCCGATCGTGGACTCGAGCGCGGCCGCGTCGTTGACGTGCTGGAATCCGAGACCCATGTTGCGCAGCACCACGTTCGGGATGGATCCGTCGGTGAGCGCCGCATCCATCGCCGCCAGCTTGCCGGCCGGGGTCGCGATCGTCGCCCGTGCCCGAGCTGCCGCCTGCTGGCCGTTCGAGGTGTCGTCTGCCGCCAGCGCCTGGGCGATCTCGGCCTCGCCCGCGTGCCCGACGAGCACGAGGCCCTCGAGCAGCTCCCAGGAGAGGTCGGTGTCGATCTCGAGACCCGGCAAGGAAGTCGCACCGGAGCGGAGCGCCTCCAGCGTGTCGCCGTGCTCGGATGTCGACGCCAGGTTGGCGAAGAACTTCACGAACTGGAACTGCGCGTCCGAGCCGGCCTCGGCATCCTGAGCCAGCTGCCAGAGCGCGTCGCCCACGCGACGGATGGTGGCGTCCTGCTTCTCAGGAGCCACGTAGGTGCGAGCCACCTGAGCCAGCTGGGTGAGTGAGAGCCGGATCGTGGTCGACTCCGACTCCGTCGCGATGTTGCCGAGCACGAGGTCGACGTAATCGCTCGGCGCGACCTCGCCGTCGCGCGTCGAGTCCCAGGCCGATCCCCAGACCAGGGCGCGGGCCAGCGGGTCCTCGATGTCGGCGAGGTGGGCGACGGCCGTGTCGAAGCTCTCGTCATCCATCCGGATCTTGGCGTACGCCCAGTCGTCGTCGTTCAGCAGGACGAGATTCGGCTTCGCGAGGCCGAGCAGTTCGTCGACCTCGGTCGATTCGCCGTCGATGTCGAGCTCGACGCGGTGGGTGCGGACGAGTTTGGGGGAGAGGTCGCCCTCGACGCCGGTGTTGCCCTCGCTCGAGAACTCGTAGAACCCGACCGCCAGCCGGTGCGGCCGGATGGTCGGGTAGTCCGGGTGCGCCGACTGCCGGATGCGGAAGGCCGTGATGAGGCCGCCCTCGTCGGTCTCGATCTCGGGCTTCAAGGTGTTCACGCCCGCGGTCTCGAGCCACTGTGCACCCCAGCCGCTGAGGTCCCGTCCACTCGTCGCCTCGAGCTCGGCGAGCAGGTCCTTCAACTCGGTGTTGCCGTACTCGTGCTTGTGGAAGTACTGTCCGACGCCCGCGAAGAACGCCTCGATGCCCACCCAGGCGGCCAGCTGCTTGAGCACCGACCCGCCCTTTGCGTAGGTGATGCCGTCGAAGTTGACCTGCACGTCTTCGAGGTCGTTGATGGTCGCGACCACCGGATGTGTGCTCGGCAGCTGGTCCTGCTTATACGCCCAGCTCTTCTCCATCGACTGGAACGTGCTCCACGCCTCGGTCCATTCGGTGGCTTCGGCCGTCGCGATGGTCGATGCCCACTCGGCGAACGACTCGTTCAGCCACAGGTCGTTCCACCAGCGCATCGTCACGAGGTCGCCGAACCACATGTGGGCGAGCTCATGCAGGATCGTGACGACCCGGCGCTCCTTGATGGCGTCGGTGACCTTGGAGCGGAAGACATAGGTCTCGGTGAAGGTGACGGCACCGGCGTTCTCCATGGCTCCCGCGTTGAACTCGGGGACGAAGAGCTGGTCGTACTTGGCGAACGGGTACGGGTAGCCGAACTTCTCTTCGTAATAGGCGAAGCCCTTGCGGGTGATGTCGAAGATGTAGTCGGCGTCGAGGTACTCGAAAAGCGACTTGCGCACGAAGAGGCCGAGGGGGATGACCCGCCCGCTCGAACTCGTGAGCTCGGAATGAACGGCCTGGTACGGGCCGGCGACGAGCGCCGTGATGTAGCTCGAGATGCGCGGAGTCGGCTCGAACTCCCATGTCGACGTGCCCTCGGCCCCGGCGGCCGGAGCGGGGGTCGGCGAGTTCGAGACCAGCACCCACGCGGACGGCGCCGTGACCGTGAACTGGAAGGTCGCCTTCAGGTCGGGCTGCTCGAAGACGGCGAAGACGCGGCGGCTGTCGGGCACCTCGAACTGGGTATAGAGGTAGACCTCCTGATCGACGGGGTCGACGAAGCGGTGCAGCCCCTCGCCCGTGTTCGTGTACGCGAAGTCGGCGACGACCACGAGCTCGTTCTGCGCCTGCAAGCCCTCGAGCTGGATCCGGAGTCCATCGCTCACCGTCTTCGCATCCAGCTCGGTGCCGTTCAGCGTGACGCTGTGCACTTCTGCGGTGATCGCGTCGATGAAGGTCGAGGTGCCACCGTCGGCCGTGAATCGCACGGTCGTCGATGAACGGAAGATCTCGGGGCCCGTGGTCAGGTCGAGTGCGACGGCATACGACTCCACGGCGAGGAACGCGGCGCGCTCCTGGGCTTCGAGACGGGTCAGGTTCTCTCCGGGCACGCGGCTGCTCCTTTGGGTGCGGTGCGGTGATGGTCCGGGTCCGTTGTTCGGCCCCGGCCTTCCACCCTATCCGCGCCCTCAGCCCAGGACGAAGCGCGTGCGGCGGTCAGACCGCGACGAAAGACGACGCGTCCGACGGGACGGCGTCGCGGTTCGCGAGCACCTGCTCGACGTCGCAGATGGCGTTTCTCAACATCGCGATGAGCAGCGAGTCGGGGTCGTCGATGCAGGCGGCAGCGATGCCCGACGCCGAGATCCGGGTGATCGCTTCGGCGGCGGTGTGGTGCAGATCACGGGCCCTCGATGTCTGGGCGGCGAGGTATTTCTTCGCCCAGGCCGCGGCATCCGGGACATCGGCCAGCGCCCGATCGGCCAGCCGGTCGAGGTGCGGCACGGCAGCGCCGCGTTCCGCGAGCGCGGGACGCAGAGCCAGGATGCCGATGGCCAGCGAGCGCTGCCGCTCCATGCTCGCGACCGGCAGGGCTGCGATCGCGGCGCGCAGAGCCACCACGAGTCCGACCACGGAGTCGTCTCCGCGCAGACCGATGACCCGCGGGATCTCGTGCACGATCCCATCGCGCCGTGCATCGCTCAGATTGTCGTTGACACCGCGCGCGAGCGAGGCGAGCACCGGGTCGGTGCATTCGGGGTGGTCGCTCCACCGTTCACCGGCGAGGTACGACACGAATTCCATGAAGCAGGCGCCGCGTCTCGGCGAGCGGTGGGCTCCCGACGAGAGCCGGGGCATCACTGCCGGGATGTTCGAACGAGCGCGCATGGCGACCTCCCGAGTGGCGTGTATCCGATCATCCTCCCCGCCACCGACGACGACAAGGTCCCGTCTGAGGGGTCGGAGGCCAGCCATAGACTGGCGCCGTGCGCATCCACATCGCCACCGACCACGCGGGCATTCAGTTCAGCACCGACCTGCAGCACCACCTCGCCGAACGCGGGTTCGAGGTGATCGATCACGGGCCGGTCAACTACGACCCGCTCGACGATTACCCGAGCTTCTGCATCAACGCCGCCAAGGCGGTGGTGCGCGATCAGCAGGCAGGCGTCGAGGCGCTGGGCATCGTCTTCGGCGGGTCGGGCAACGGGGAGGCGATGGCAGCCAACAAGGTAGCCGGAGCCCGCGCGGCCTTGGTCTGGAGCACTGCCACCGCCGAGCTCGCCCGCGAGCACAACGATGCGAACGTGATCTCGATCGGCGCCAGGCAGCATTCGCTCGACGAGGCGATCCGGTTCATCGACACCTTCCTCGCGACGCCGTTCTCGAACGAGGAGCGTCACGAGCGCCGCATCGCCCAGCTCGCCGAGTTCGAGGCGACGGGCGCGATCGCGGGCCACGAGATCGACTGAGCCCACCGATGCCTGAGGGTCATTCCGTCCATAGGATCGCGCGCCAGTTCGCACGCCACTTCGAGGGCGTGCCCGTCGCGGTCTCGTCGCCGCAGGGCCGGTTCGCCAGCGATGCCGCGCTGCTCGACGGTCACCGGATCGTGCAGTCGCGGGCGGTCGGCAAGCAGATGTTCCTGGAGTTCGATCACGGACTCTGGCTGCGGGTGCACCTCGGTCTGTACGGCGCGTGGGATTTCGCCGGCGACATCTCCGGGGGCGGCGACGGCGAAGCGTCGCTGTCGTCGATCGGGGCACCGCGACTGACCAGGCTCCGCATGTCGGAGAGCGAGACGCCGGGCTCACCGCTCGAGACCTTCCCGCCCGAGCCGATCGGCCAGGTGCGCGTGAGACTCCTCACGCCCTCGGCGGTCGCCGATCTGCGCGGCCCGACCGCCTGCGAGGTGCAGACCGCCGACGAGGTGCAGGCCACGATCGACAAGCTCGGGCCCGACCCCCTGGTCGATGACCTGGCGGCAGCCGAAGAACGTTTCACCGCGACCGTGCGCAAGAAGCCGACTCCGATCGCCCTTCTTCTCATGGACCAGTCGGTCGTCGGCGGAATCGGCAACGTGTACCGCGCCGAGATGCTCTTCCGCGCGCGGCAGAATCCGCTGACACCGGGGCGGGAGGTGCGCGAAGAGGTCGTGCGCGCGCTCTGGCGCGACTGGGTTCACCTGCTCGGCATCGGTTTCGAGACCGGACTGATGTACACCATGGATGACGAGGCGGCCGGCGGGAAGCCCGAGCACTGGGTGTACAAGCGCACCCCAGAACCGTGCCTGATCTGCGGCACACCGATCGCCATGCAGGAGCTCGGCGGGCGCAAGCTCTATTGGTGCCCGACCGATCAGGCCTGAAAGCCCCGTTTGGCCCGGTCGGCACCTGTGAGCCGTGTGCCAGGCTCGTCGCATGCGCCACACGCCCGCCTACATCCTCGATGACGAGGCTGAGATCAAGCGCCTGGTGCGCGAGAACCCCTGGGTGACCTTCGTCTCATCCCCGCCGAGCGGCCTGGTCGCATCGCACTACCCGACGATGCTCGACGAGGACGCCGACGGCATCGTGCTCCTGACCCACTTCGGCCGTCCCGACGAGAAAGTGCACGGCGTGGATGCGGCTGACGCCCGCGAGATGCTCGCGATCGTGCAGGGCGCGCACGGGTACGTCTCGCCGAGCTGGTACGAGCCCGGCGACTTCGTGCCCACCTGGAACCACGTCACCGCCCACCTGTACGGCGTCCCCGAGATCCTCACCGAGGCCGAGAACCTCGTGGTCCTCGAGCGACTCGTCGACCACTTCGAAGAGGGCATGCCGGACGCGCGGTCCTTGCGGATCGACCCGGAGAAGGCCGCCCGGATCGCGAAGGGCACGGTCGGCATCCGCATCCCGGTGACGAGGGTCGAGGCGCGGAAGAAGCTCAGCCAGAGCCGCACGGACGCCGACCGCGCGAGCGTCATCGAGCATCTCGCCGGCGACGGACGCTATTCGCATCCTCAGCTCGCGGCCGAGATGGTGGCGGTCGAGGGCCGACACCCGCGGGAGAACGAGGAGTGACCTCGACGCTTCTGCGAAACGCGCGCGTGGCGGGCGCACAGCCGCGCGACATCCTGATCGTCGACGGCGGCATCCGCTCGATCGGCGTCGCCAAGCACGACCTCTTCGGGCTGGACGACCTCGACACGGTCGACCTCGAGGGTCGCTTCGTCGGTCCCGGACTCTGGGATGCGCACGTGCACGTCGGGCAGTGGGCGCTGACCTCCTCGCGCCTGGACGTGTCGTCCGCTCGGTCGGCGGCCGAGACTGTCGCCCTCGTGCGCGCGCACCTCGACGCCTACCCGCTCGCGCCGGGCACCGTTCTGGTCGGCAACGGCTTCCGCGACGGTTTGTGGGCCGACGCGCCCGCAGCAGGTCTGCTCGACATCGGCAATGCACCGGTCTCGCTCGTCAGCGGGGACGTGCACACGGTCTGGTCGAACACGATGGCGCTCCGGATGATGGGGCTGCCAGAGACGGACTGGCTGCTTCGCGAGCAGCCGGCCTTCGACCTGAACGTGCGCCTCAGCGACGTGCCTGGCGCCCTGCTCGACGAGTGGGTGATCGAGGCGGCCGCTCTCGCAGCCGCGCGCGGAGTGGTCGGCATCAGCGACTTCGAGTTCGACGACGCTCCCGGCTCCTGGTCCCGTCGATTCGCTGCGGGATTCCGCGGCCTGCGGGTGCGTGCGCTCGTGTACCCGCCGCACCTGGAGGGGGCGATCGCGGCCGGCATCCGCACGGGCCAGCCCGTCGGCGGCATGGACGACGTCACGGACGGTCTGCTGGTCGGCGGGCCGTTCAAGCTCTTCACCGACGGCTCGCTCAACACCCGGACCGCCTGGTGCGACGATCCGTACCCCGGCCTCGAGGGAGCGGAGGCGAACGGACTGGCGACCTACCAGCCGGCCGACCTGCTCGACCTCGCCCGGACGGCATACCGCCACGACCTGATCCCGACGATCCACGCGATCGGCGACCGCGCGACGGCGCTCGCACTCGACACGTTCGCGGCGCTCGCGATCCCTCCCGCGGGGCCTGGACGTCCGGACCCAGATCGCGGCAGCATCCAGCACGCCCAGTTGGTGCGCGACGCCGACCTCCCGCGCTTCGCACAGCTCGGCGTGCGGGCGAGCGTGCAGCCGGAGCAGGCCATGGACGACCGGGACGTCGCCGATCACTACTGGGCCGGTCGCACCGGCCGCGCGTTCCCCTACCGCACGCTGCTCGACGCCGGGGCGGAGCTGGAATTCGGCAGCGACGCGCCGGTCGCCCCGCTCGACCCCTGGATCACCCTCGCTGCCGCCGTCACACGTAGTCGCGACGGGCGCGAGCCGTGGCATCCGGAGCAGCGAATCGCGGTCGCCGACGGATTGCGAGCATCGCAGGGACGGGTCGATGCGCTCGCGGAGGGCGGCGCCGCCGACCTCGTCGTCACCGACGTCGACCCGCTCACGGCCGACGGAGACACCCTCCGCGCCATGCCGGTGCACGCGACGATGCTCGCGGGCCGCTGGACCTACCGATCCGCCGGTTGAGTAGCGACCGCAGGTCGCGTGTCGCCGGACCTACCGATCCGCCGGTTGAGTAGCGACCGCAGGTCGCGTGTCGAAACCCGCCCCCGCGCTACTTCGTCGCGATGTGTGCGAAGAGGAACCAGCGGTCCTTCTCGAGCCCGCGCGCGATCTCGATCACGACATCCTGACTGGCGGCGTCCAGGTCGGCCAGCTCGTCGATCGCGATGCGCACGTTCTTCAGGGTCGCGTCGATCGAGGCGATGATCTGGGCGATCGTGGCGTCCGATTGCTGGAAGCCCTCCTTGAGAGCGGGGGTGGAGGTCTTGGCCGCGACCGTGGCGATCCGCGCGTCGATCGGAAGCCCGAGGGCGACGACGCGCTCTGCAGCGGTGTCGGCGTAATCCTGCGCGTGGTCGACGACCACGTCGAGCAGCTCGTGAACGGCCTGGAAGTTCGCGCCGCGCACGTGCCAGTGCGCCTGCTTGCCGTCGACGGCGAGCGCCTGCAGGTCGATGACCACGGGAGCCAGGAACTGGGCGACGCCGGTCGCGACATCGGCGTCGAGGGAGGTCTGCGGGACGGCTTTCACATCGGTCATGGTTCCACGGTACTCACGCGTTCCGTCGGCGCAAGCAAGCTGAGGCTGGGCTAAGCGGCGCGGCTCGGCGGGGGGATATCCCCACCGGGTTCGGGTCGTCACCCGCATGCCGCCCGCCGCCCCGGACGACGACGCTGGGTTTACCGGAACAATGGAGGGCGAGAGCCATGAGCACTGACCAGATGAGCGAGCCGATGAGCGCACCAGCGCCCGTCGAGGCCCCGCGCCCCCGGATGAACTACGGGCGCCTGTGGGCGGGTGTGCCGCGCGAGCTCGGTTTCCTGCTCCCCCTGCTACCCATCGTGGTCGCCGGGGTCTCGATCCTCTCCTCCGTGTTCTTCACCGGTGTCGGCATGATCTTCATCGTCGTCGGCATCTTCATCGTCGTCGCCTCCCTGTTCATCGCCCGCGGCTTCGGGATGTTCGAGCTGATCCGCCTGCGCGGGGCCGGCTTCCCGGCGATCACGGCTCCGAAGTGGGACCGGGTCGCCCCGAGCGGCGGCTGGTTCGCGAAGCTCGTCGCCCCCACGATCGACGGCCACTACTGGCTGTACCTGCTGCACAGCATGATCGTGAACCCGATCGTCGGCATCATCACCTGGACCCTCACGATCGTCTGGACCTCGACGGCGCTCGGCGGGCTCAGCTACTGGTTCTGGGCGCGGTTCATCCCGAACGGCGACCGCGACTGGACGTTCTACAGCGTCACGTCGCGGTTCATCACCGGCAAGGTCGCCGACGTCGACCCGTACACGGCCGACAGCATCCTGTTCCTGATCGTCGGCGTGGTCTTCACACTGACGCTCCCGTTCGTCACCCGCGGCCTGACCTGGGTGCACTACGGCATCGCACGCGGGATGCTGGCGTCCTTCCTCAGCGAGGAGCTGCGTCAGCAGGTGACCGGGCTCGCGTCGTCGAGAAGCGCCGCCGTCGCCGCGGAGGGCACGGCGCTCCGCCGGCTCGAGCGCGACATCCACGACGGCCCGCAGCAGCGCCTCGTGCGCCTGCAGATGGATCTCGCGGCTGCCGATCGCAAGCTCGACAAGGACCCGAAGGCCGCCCGCGTGCTGCTGGGGGAGGCGCTGCAGCAGTCGAAGGACGCGCTGGACGAGCTGCGCGCCCTGTCGCGAGGGTTCGCACCGCCGATCCTGATGGACCGAGGGCTGGTCGCGGCGCTGGAGTCGCTGGCCGTGCGCGCGGCGGTGCCGACAACCGTCGTCGACGAGGTCGCCGAAGGCACGACGCTGCCGGCCGAGCTCGAACGCAACGCCTACTTCATCGCGGCCGAGGGTCTGACGAACGCCGCGAAGCACGCCGACGCGAAGCACGCGACCGTCACCGTGTCGGTGCAGCAGCTCGACGACGGCGGGCGGCGCTTGGATGTCGTGGTCACCGACGACGGCAAGGGCGGGGCCGCCGCGATCGACGGCCACGGCATCGCCGGGCTCGAGGAGCGCGTGCACGGTCTCGGAGGAACGCTTCAGGTCACCAGTCCCGCCGGTGGCCCCACCGTGGTCGCGGCGCACCTGCCATACACGCTGGTCGAGTAGCGCCGCCGCAGGCGACGCCGCCCCGCTGGTCGAGTAGCGCCGCCGCAGGCGACGCGTGTCGAGACCCCTACGCTGATGGCGTGACCTCACTCCGCGTCGTCGTCGCCGACGATTCAGTACTCCTGCGCGAGGGTCTCGTGCGCGTCCTCATCGAGGCCGGGCACGAGATCGTCGGCGCGTACGGCGATGCCGATTCCCTGATGGCCGAGGCTGCGGGACTGGCGCCCGACCTGGCCGTGCTCGATGTGCGGATGCCACCCACCTTCCGGGATGAGGGGGTGCGGGCGGCGATCCGGTTGCGGTCGGAACTGCCGGGCACCGGCATCCTGCTGCTCTCGCAGTACGTGGAGGTCGCCTACGCGCAGGAGTTGCTCGGCGCCGGCAGCGGCGGGGTGGGCTACCTGCTGAAGGACCGGGTCGCCTCGCTGGCCGAGCTGGCGGATGCGATCGACCGGATCGCCGACGGCGGCACGGTTCTCGATCCGGAAGTGGTGAAGCAGCTGCTCGGGCGTCGCAATGACCCTCTGACGTCGCTGACGCCCCGTGAGAACGAGGTGCTGCAGTTGATGGCCGAAGGGCGAACGAACGCCGCCATCGGCAAGGCTCTTTTCATCGGAGTGGGCGCGGTCGAGAAGAACGTGACCGCGATCTTCGGCAAGCTCGGGCTCGAGGATTCGGGCACCGACCATCGCCGAGTGCTGGCCGTGCTGGCCTGGATGCAGCGCTAGCGCGCGCTACGCGGTGAGCGAAAGGTGCTGCGAGCCGGCGCCCCAGGCGTGGAGCTCTGTGCGCTCCTCCTGGATGTGGTTGGTCCAGCCGATGCCGTTCCACCACCGCAGTTGCGGGATGCCGAGCGGATCGCGGTACCAGCCGGCGGGTGCGGCGGACGCGGACGGGTTGACAGTCATGGGGGTGACTCCGGGTAATTGAGGGCTGAGAGTGTGCCAACGCAGGGGGGCTGCGTGACCAATTTGAGGGTAGTCCGCCTTTAGGGGGACACGCGGCCCCCGTATGGGGGGTCCACGGGGTGAAATCGTGCTTTAACCCCCTGAACACATCATGAATCGTGCGCCGAACCGTCTCGACCCGGGCCTTATCCGCCGAGTTCGATGGGATGCGTGAGCCGCCACCACGACGATCGCAGCCACCAGCATGTGTACACTGTCCACATGAAGACCCGGATCACCGCCATCACTCTCTTCGTCGATGACCTCCGCGCAGCACGCGAGTTCTACGCCCGAGCGTTCGCCCTCGCCGAGCATTATTCCGACGAGGTGTCCGTGGTGTTCGACTTCGACGGCACGCTGGTGAATCTGTTGCTCGACACCGAGGCGCCGGGGCTCATCGCCCCCGCACCTGTCGGCTCAGGTTCCCGCATGCAGCTCACGATCACGGTGGACGATGTCGACGCCGCGGCGACCGAACTGGAGTCGCGCGGGGTCGTGCTGCTCAACGGGCCGATGGATCGCCCGTGGGGTGTCAGGACGCTCGCCTTCGCCGACCCTGCCGGTCACATCTGGGAGTTCGCCCGCTAGCGGATGCGCGCTGACGCTCTGAGAGTGGCCTGAAAGACCGGCAGCGGGGGTCGAGCAACACGCGAATCGGCACTAGCGTATGGGCACCCATTCAACGTCGATCGGGGTTCCCCATGGTGCAGCTCTCGTCGCTCTTTCCCAGCCTGTCGAAGAAGTCCACCTCGCTGTATGGACACAGCCTCGGCAAGGGCGTCCAAGAGTCATGGGATGCCTACCATGCCGACTGCCAAGCGGCGTATGTGTCGCCCAGAGAGCTGAGCGCCGACCAGGCGAAATCCGTCACGAACCTCCGGGAGCTCGGGCAGGCGAACCTCGGCGTCCACGCGCCGGCGGAACTGTGCGCAGCGGTCTCCGCCGCATTCAGAAAGATCGGCTCGCGCGAGCTCATCTCGTACCTCCCGCGTGACGAGGCCGGCGTCTTCGCGCTCGGGATCTCCAAGGTGCTCGACTCGGTGGCGCCCGTCATCGAGGGGTTCTACGGGTCGTACTGGCAGCCGTACTGGATCTCGCTGCAACAGAACTTCCCGGGCACGGCATCCGCCGCCTCGTCGTTCGCGTGGCACATCGATGACAACCCCCGGCAGTTGATGAAGATCTTCATCTACTTCAACGACGTCGCCGAGTCGAACGGCGCGTTCCGCGCCTTCACCTACCCGGTGTCGAAGTCCATGCTCGAGGCGGGCTTCAAATCCTGGACCGAGAAGCTGCGCGTCGAGAACCAGAAGATGGTCGACGACTATCTCGCCGCGCACCCGGCTGACCTCAAGGTGCTCGAGGGCACAGCGGGCACAGTGCTCATGTTCGACAACAACCTCGTGCACAAGGGCACGCCGCCCCGCGAGGGCTTCCGTCATCTGGCTCAGATCGAGATCTACCCGTCGATGACCGAGGTCACCGAGCAGCAGGTGTACCGGGCGATGACGAACCCGCTGGGCCACGACTACCCGAAGGACCCGCGGATCAACGATCTCTCGGGTGCGCAGCTGAGCACGTAGAACCGTCCAGCGTCAGGCGTATCAGGCGACGCGGAAGACGACGGCGTTGCTGGTCGAGTGGTCGACCTGGGGATCGTGGATGAAGACGATCTCCTCCTTGACGAGGTCGACGATGTCCTGGGCGGAGTTGAGGGGGTTCGGTCGACCGACCCGGGCTTCTGGCTTGAGGCGGATGTCGATGTTCGATTCGATTCCGAACCCGAGAAGACCTCCCGGCCGGACGATGCGCTTGCACTCCTTGATGAGCGCCGCCGGATTCGCCGAGTATGCGATGACCCACCCGAGGATGACCGCCTCGAAGGCGTCGTCGGGGTAGGTGGTCTTGTGGATGTCGCCGAGCTCGATGTGCTTGCTGTAGCTGAAGAGGTCGAGGCCGCGTACGTTTCTCATGCCGAGGCCGCGGGCCAGCAGCAGGTCGTCCTCGGTGCGCGGGCCGACGATCAGCACCTGGCCGGTTGCGCCTTCCTGCTCGCGGATGGTGGCAACCGGGTAGAGAAGGAGCTTCATGCGGTTCGCCATGCCGAATGCGGCCAAGCCTCTGCCCTTGAAGGCTGAGATGTTGTGCGGGATGGCGATGTCGTGAACGCCGTCACTCACCTTGTCGAGGACCTTCATGCGTCCCTGGAGGAACGTGTACCGGGTCACGCCGACGAGAGTGCGCCATGGGTCGATGAGCAGCCATTGGCGGAAGCCGTTCGCGATCATCGCGCGGAGCTTGGACGCCTTGGAATCGGTCATTCCTACCGCCATCCATCGATCCGACAGGTCGGGAGGAGTCTACTGACCGAGTTCGAATGGATGCGTGAGCCGCCACCATGCGGTCGGCGGCTTGATGGTGCCCCTCAGCACGACCGGCACGGTCACCGTATTCGGGCCGGCGGTCCAGGTGACGCTTCCAACCTCTTCGCCGCTGGCGCCCGTCGTCAGCGTCGTGGTCTCCATCGTCGCCGTGATCGGCGTGTCCGACCACGTGAACAGGGATGCGCCGCCGCCGAGCACCATCTCGGCGGATTCCTCCCACGGCGTCGTGTAGGTGCCGACCGACTGGCCAGCCTGTGCCAGTTCCACCGTGTGAAAGCCGTCGGCGATGCTCGACAGCAGCGCTGTCACGTCGAGATTGGTGGAATCGTGCGAGTAGCCGCCGAGCACGACGCCGATCACGTCGAGCGACTCTCCACCGCCGACGGGCAGCTTCGCGGAGAAGAGCAGGTTGGAGCCGCTCTCTAGGGTGCCTGTCTTGATCCCCGTGATGCCGCCGGTGCCGAGCAGGGTGTTCGTGTTGAGCATCTGCTCGAAGTTCGGGATGTCGAGGTAGGGGAGCGCGACGATCTGGGAAATGATCGGGTCGGCCACGGCGAGCCGTGCCAAGGCGATCATGTCGGTCGGGGTGCTGGTGTTTCGAGCGTCGATGCCCGTGGGCTCGACCATCGTCGTGCTGGTGAGACCGTTGGCGGCGAGCCACTGCTTGGTCGCGTTGACGAAGGCGCCATTCGACCCGAACGCCCAGCCCGCGACGGCCTCGGCGTAGTTGCTGGCCGATGGCACCAGAAGCATCTTGAGCGCGTCGCGCTCCGACATGGTGCTGCCGGTCGGCATCGCCGCGATCGTGGCGCCGAGCACGTAGTACTTGTCGTAGAGGGCGTGGTCTGCCTTGTCGAAGGTCAGGGCGGGGCCGGCCTCGTCGGGGGCGAGCGGCTTCGCGCTCAGGATCACCATCGCGGTGATCAGCTTGCTGATGCTCGCGATCGGCCGGGGGTCGTCGCCTCCGCTGGTCATCCAGATGCCGCTCGCCGTCGGGCCGAGGTAATCGTCCGCACCCGCGATGCTGATCGCGGAGGCTCCCTCGGGCGACATGGCGATGACGGCCGCGGGGGAGACGGGCACCTCGGGCAGCTCGCTGGTCGCGTCGGCGGCTCCGATAGGCGCATTCAAGGCGTAGGCGGTGTAGCCGCCGGTCATCGCCAGCACGACGACGACCGCGATGCCGCTGACGATGAGACCGCGACGGCGGCGCTTCCGGCGCACCTGCTGGTCGACCGCGGTCGGAGCGCGCTTCTCGATGACCTGCTCGTTGCTCATCAGGTCGGTCAGCTGCGACAGCCCGTCGGAGTCCTCGTCGTACATGCATGCCCCGGGGATCGAAGTTTCGGAGTTCTCATCATGACATGGGGCGTCTCGGGCATGGGCTCTATGCCGCGGCGGGACGCTCTCGTTCGAGCTTCCGGATCA
>JBDSKH010000178.1:0-2967 GCA_039917005.1 Pseudolysinimonas sp. | reverse complement strand
GTGGTCGCCGACCCACGCGAGAGCGGATCGGACGTTCATCGCCTCGGCGCCGATGAGATCGGCGTCGCAGGCGCGTCCCGTGCGGGCAGCGATCGCGTGCGCCAGTTGACCGGTCAGCGCGAGCTGGTGGGTGACGACGCCCCAGCCGTGGCTGGGGCCGTTGCCGACGAGCAGGATGCGGTCGGCGAGCGGGCTGCCGCTGCGGACGGCGGGCACGTCCTGCGGCTGCATGTGAGCGCGCTGGCGCATCATCCCGAACGCGTACAGAGCGCGGAGGGGGAAGTGCAGCGGGGACGTCATGGGGGCCTTGGGTCTCGGATAACGCGAAATGGGACTCGTCGGCACGGAACAGCTAGTCCGAGGCTACGGATGTCGCTGCCGCTACGCCGGTCCCATTTGTAGGGTCACTGGAAGTCGCGCGAGCGGTGCACGACTCCGACCGTCAGCGGCTCGAAGCGATCGGCCAGAAGGTTCGTGACGCCTTCGGCGGATCGCTCCAGGATGCCGCGCACCACGAGCGCCGGCGATTCGCGTACCACGCGGCGGTAGCGACCCCAGACCCCCATCGAGCAGATCACGTTCACGAGCCCGTGCTCGTCTTCGAGGTTCAGAAACGTGATGCCGGATGCCGTAGCCGGTCGCTGCCGGTGCGTCACGAGCCCGGCGACCTCGACGCGGCGCCCGGGCTCGGCAGTGCGCATCGCCGCCGACGAGAGGGCGCCACGCTCGTCGAGCGCCCGCCGGAAGTGCGCGAGCGGGTGATCGTCGGGCGAGAGACCGGTCGCCCAGAGGTCGGATGCCAGGGTCTCGAACGCGGTCTGATCGGCGAACAGGGGCGGCTGGACGGTGACGATCGAGTCGGCGAGGAACTCCTCGCGGTCTTCGGCGGCCGATCCGGCACGCCAGAGTGCCGCGCGGCGCGTCAGGTCGAATGCGTCGAACGCACCGGCGGTGGCCAGCGATTCCAGTTGCGCGCGGGTGAGGCCCGCGCGTCGCACCAGGTCCTCCATCGAGCGGTATGGACCCTTCGCGTCGCGCTCCGCGACGATGCGCTCCGCGACCGCGGTGCCGATGCGGGTCACGTCGGCGAGGCCGAGCCGCACGGCGAATGCACCATCTCTGCGGTGGTCGGCCGTCGCATCCGGTGCCGTGCGGTCGAAGGGTTCGACGAACGGCTGGTGGCGGTCGGTGCAGGAATCCAGGCCCGTGGGATCTCGGCGGGCGTCCTTCGAAACGCGTCGCCTCCGGCGGCGCTCCTCAGGAAGCTCCTCCGCCAGCGGTTCGAGGCCCGCATCCACGCTGGAGAGGAGGATGTCGGGCCGCCGCACCTCGACCCCGTGCCGCCGTGCGTCGGCCGTCAGCGTCGCGGGGGAGTAGAACCCCATCGGCTGGGCGCGCAGCAGCCCCGCCAGGAACACGCCGGGATAGTGCAGCTTGATCCACGACGACGCGTAGACCAGCAGCCCGAAGCTGAGCGCGTGGCTTTCGGCGAAGCCGAAGTTCGCGAAAGCCTGGATGCGCCCGTAGATGTCGTCGGCGACCTCGCCCCTCAGTCCGTTCGACGCCATGCCGGCATAGAGCTTCTCGCGCAGCGATTCGATACGCTCCAGCCCGCGCTTCGACCCCATCGCACGGCGCAGCAGGTCGGCGTCTTCGCCCGAGCACTCGCCGACGGCCATCGCCATCTGCATGAGCTGCTCCTGGAAGACCGGGATGCCGAGGGTGCGCTCGAGCGGCGGCACGAGCTTGGGGTGGAGGTATGAGATCTCCTCCTGCCCGAGCTTGCGGCGCACGAACGGGTGCACGGCGCCACCCTGGATCGGGCCCGGCCGCACGAGCGCGATCTGCACCACGAGGTCGTAGAACTTGCGCGGCTGAAGACGCGGCAGCAGCCCCATCTGGGCGCGTGACTCCACCTGGAAGACGCCGATCGAATCGGCGCGGCACAGCATGTCGAAGACCGCCGCCTCCTCTTTGGGAAGGGTCGACAGCTCCCACGACTCGCCGGTCGACGCCCTGATCATGTCGAAGGAGTACTGCAGCGCAGCAAGCATCCCGAGCCCCAGCAGATCGAACTTGACCAGCCCCATCCATGCCGCGTCGTCTTTGTCCCACTGGATGACGGTGCGGTTCTCCATGCGCGCGTGCTCGATCGGCACAACCTCGCCGACCGGGCGATCGGTCAGCACCATGCCGCCCGAGTGGATGCCGAGATGCCGCGGCGCCTTGAGCAGCTGCATCGCGAGTTCGGTGACGGGGGCCGGGATGTCGTTGTCGTCGCCCGAGGACAGTTCTGCGCCCCAGCGCTCCACCTGCTTCGACCAGGCATCCTGCTGGCCGGGTGAGTGCCCGAGCGCCTTCGCCATGTCGCGCACCGCGTTCTTGGGCCGGTACTGGATGACGTTGGCGACCTGCGCGGCATTGCGGCGCCCGTACTTCTCGAACACCCACTGGATGACCTCCTCCCGCCGGTCGGAGTCGAAGTCGACGTCGATGTCGGGCTCTTCATCGCGCAGCGACGACAGGAACCGCTCGAACGGCAGCTTGTAGAAGATCGAGTCGACCGCGGTGATGTTGAGCAGGAAGCAGACCGCCGAGTTGGCGGCCGAGCCCCGGCCCTGGCAGAGGATGCCCTGGCTGCGGGCGAACGCCACGATGTCGTGGACGATGAGGAAGTAGCCGGGGAAGTCCTTCGTCTCGATCACGGCGAGCTCGGCCTCGATGCGCTCGCGATCTGCCTCGGTGAGGTCGGGGTATTTGACCGGCACCGCATCCCAGACCAGCTGCCGCAGCCACGACATCGGCGTGTGCCCCTCGGGAACCTGCTGCTTCGGCAGGGCCGGCTTGGCGCGCCGCAGCGGGAACGCGAGCTCGTCGGCCAGCACCACGGTGCGGTCGACGGCACCCGGATACCGGGCGAACCGGGCGCGCATCTCGCGCCCCGATCGCAGGTGCGCCGTGCCAGCG
>JBDSKH010000177.1:0-5162 GCA_039917005.1 Pseudolysinimonas sp. | reverse complement strand
CCTTGTCGCGGAGCGCCTCGAGCGCCTCGCGGGCGGTGACGGTCGCGACGCCGAACCGCTTTGCCATCTCCGACTCGCTCGGCAGGCGTTCTCCGTCGGCCAGGAGTCCGAGCACGATGGCGTCGGTGAGGCGCCGTTCGACCAGTTCCGCCCTGCCTGCGCCGTCGAGCGGCGCGAAGACGACGGCGCCCGCGCTCGTGGAGGTCCTGATCGACTGAGGCATGTGACACGACCGTAACATCGAGAACACTTGCATGACATCTGGTTCCATATGATTTGATTCACGTGGGCGAGGAGGCTCGATTTGGATGGTGCACCTGCGATCCGGCTGCGATCGCTGACGAAGGCGTTCGGAACTCTGAAGGCGGTCGACGACCTCGACCTCGACATCCGGCCCGGCGAGTTCTTTTCCATGCTCGGCCCGTCGGGTTCCGGTAAGACCACGGTGCTGCGCCTCATCGCCGGATTCGAGCAGCCGACCTCGGGCACCATCGAGCTCTTCGGCGACGACGTGACCAAGCGCGCGCCGTTCGACCGCGACGTGAACACGGTGTTCCAGGATTACGCGCTGTTCCCCCACATGAACGTCATCGACAACGTCGCCTACGGCCTGCGGGTTCGCGGGGTGGGGCGCATCGAACGCCGCAAGCGCGCGCTGGAGGCTCTGGCATCCGTGCGACTCGAGAGCTTCGCAGGGCGCAAGCCGTCCCAGCTCTCGGGCGGTCAGCGTCAGCGCGTCGCCCTCGCCCGCGCCACCGTCGTGGAGCCGAAGTCGCTGCTGCTCGACGAGCCGCTCGGCGCGCTCGACCTCAAGCTGCGCCAGGGCATGCAGGTCGAGCTCAAGGAGATGCAGCGCGAACTCGGCATCACCTTCATCTTCGTCACCCACGATCAGGAGGAGGCGCTCACGCTGAGCGACCGCATCGCGGTCTTCAACGAGGGGCGCATCGAGCAGCTGGGCACGCCGCAGGAGATCTACGAGCACCCGCAGTCGCCGTTCGTGGCCGACTTCGTTGGCACCTCGAACCTCTTCGATGCTGCGCAGGCGAAGGGGATGCTGAAGCTCTCCGGCCCGCAGTCGTTGCGTCCGGAGAAGATCACCCTCGCGAAGGCCGGCACCAAGGCGGCGCCCGGACTCGTCAGCCTCGCAGGCACGGTCAGCGAGGTCATCTACCTCGGCACGAGCACCCGGCTGCTCATCGACCTCGATCACGGCTACCGCCTCAACGTGCTGGAGCAGAACGTCAGCACCCAGGGCGGTCCCGCCGACCACGACCGGCGCGGCGCCGCCGTCGAGGCGCGCTGGTCGCCGGCCGACATCGTCCCGCTCTCGCCTCCGGCGTGATCGGTCCCGACTTCACCAATGAACCCAGAGAAAGGGAGAACAGAATGAAACGCCTCTTCACAGCTCGGCGCTCGACGGCACTCGCCGGAGCCGCCATGCTCTCCACGGCCCTCCTCCTCACCGCCTGCGGAACCAGCGGTGGTGGCGGCGGAGGCGGCGACACGGGCGGCATGCCCACCGAACTCGGTGACACCGAGGGCGCGATCTCGATCCTGGCCTGGCCGGGATACGTCGAGGACGGCAGCAACGACCCCGCGGTCGACTGGGTCTCGGCCTACGAGGACGCGACCGGTTGCGAGGTCACCGTCAAGACGTTCGGCACCTCGGACGAAGCGCTCAACCTGATGAAGTCGGGGGAGTACGACGTCGTCTCCGCCTCGGGTGACGCCTCGCTGCGGCTGGTCGCCGGCGGCGATGTCGCGCCGGTCAACACGGATCTGCTCGAGAACTACGACGGGATCTTCGACTTCCTGAAGATGCAGTCGTGGAACAGCGTCGACGGCGTCTCGTACGGCGTGCCGCACGGATACGGCGCCAACCTCCTGATGTGGAACACCGACGTGTACCCCGGCGGGCTCGACTCATGGAGCGCGGTGTTCGACGACGCGGGTGACAACTCCGGCGCGGTGACGGCGTACGACTCGCCGATCTACATCGCAGATGCGGCCGTCTACCTGATGTCGACGCAGCCGGACCTGGGCATCACCAACCCGTACTCGCTCGACGCCGACCAGCTGGCCGCCGCGGTGGACCTGCTCAAGGCCCAGCGCGAGCACATCGGCGAGTACTGGTCCGACTACCTGAAGGAGATCCAGGCGTTCGAGACCGGTGACTCGGTCGTCGGCACCACCTGGCAGGTGATCCAGAACTCGATCACGACGGGCAACACCGAGGTGTCGCTGCCGAAGGAGGGCACGACCGGATGGTCGGACACCTGGATGATCGCGTCGGAGTCCGAGCACCCGAACTGCGCGTACGCGTGGCTCGATTACATCGCGAGCCCCGAGGCGAACGCACAGGCGACCGGGTACTTCGGCGAAGCACCGTCGAGCCAGGCCGCGTGCGATTTCCGCGAGGACTGCGAGGCCTACCACGCCGGTGACGCCGACTACGCGTCGCAGATCTGGTATTGGTCGACCCCGATCAAGGAGTGCCTGGACGGCCGCACGGACGTCGACTGCACCGACTACTCGGAGTGGACGACCGCCTGGGCGGAGATCAAGGGCTAAGTGAGCTCCTCCACCACGACGGCCGAACGGACCGCGGTTCCCCTTCCACGGGGGACCGCGGCCCGGCGGCTGTCGGTCGCCTTGAGTTCCCGCCCGCGCACGCGGCTCGGGTTGCTTCTCAGCGCGCCGCTGCTCTGGCTCGGTCTGGTCTACATCGCCGCGCTGGCGGCGCTGCTGATCACCGCCTTCTGGACCGTCGACTCGTTCACCGGCCAGGTCAGCACCGACTGGACGCTCGACAACATCATCACCGTCGTCACCGGATCGCTGTATCAGACGGTCACGCTCCGCACCGTCTCGATCGCGGTGCTCGTCACCCTCGTCGACATCGTCATCGCGCTGCCGATCGCGTTCTTCATGGCGAAGGTCGCCTCGCCGCGCCTCCGCTACGGCCTGGTCATCGCGGTGCTCATGCCGCTCTGGGCGAGCTATCTCGTCAAGGCGTACGCCTGGCGGTCGGTGCTGTCGCAGGGCGGCATCGTCGACTGGTCGCTCCAGCCCTTCGGGATCGAGGGTCCGGGGTACGGCCTGCCGGCCGTCATCATGACGCTCGCCTACCTGTGGCTGCCGTACGTCATCCTGCCCATCTATGCGGGGCTCGAGCGGGTGCCCGACTCGCTGCTCGAAGCATCCGGAGACCTGGGCGCGAAGGCGGGTCGCACGTTCTTCCAGGTGGTGCTGCCGCTGCTGTGGCCGTCGATCATCGCGGGCGCCATCTTCAGCTTCTCCCTCTCGCTCGGCGACTACATCACGGTCAACATCGTCGGCGGAGCGAACCAGTTGCTCGGCAACCTCGTCTATACCAACGTCGGTGCCGCGAACAACCTGCCTCTCGCGGCGGCCATCGCCCTCATCCCGGTCGCGATCATGTCGGTCTTCCTGCTCGCCGTGCGCCGCACCGGTGCCCTGGACAACCTCTGATGGGTGGATGCCGATGAGACTCAGCAAGCCGGCTCGGGCCGTGCTCGGGGTGATCACGGGGCTCGTCCTCGTAATCATCTACCTGCCGCTGGTCATCGTCCTGGTCAACTCGTTCTCGACGTCGAAGACGTTCCTCTGGCCGCCGCCCGGATTCACCCTGGAGTGGTGGGCCAAGGCCTTCACCAACGCCGGCGCGCTGTCGGCGATCAGCACCTCGGTGCTGGTGGCGCTGCTCGCGACGGCGGTCGCGCTCGTGCTCGGCACGCTCGTGTCGCTGGCGCTGCAGCGCTACAGGTTCTTCGGGCGCGACGCGGTCTCGCTGCTCGTCATCCTGCCGATCGCGCTGCCCGGCATCGTGACCGGCATCGCGCTCAACAACGCCTTCCGCACCGTGCTCGATCTGCGACTCGGGTTGCTGACGATCGTCGTCGCGCACGCGACGTTCTGCATCGTCACGGTGTTCAACAACGTGATCGCCCGTCTGCGCCGCATGGGCGGTTCGCTCGAGGAGGCGTCGGCTGATCTCGGCGCCGGGCTCTGGACGACCTTCCGGCTCGTGACGTTCCCGCAGATGCGCTCGGCGCTGCTCGCCGGCGGACTGCTGGCCTTCGCGCTCTCGTTCGACGAGATCATCGTGACGACGTTCACCGCGGGGTCGGGCGTTAAGACTCTGCCGATCTGGATCCTCGAGAACCTGTTCCGCCCGAATCAGGCGCCCATCGTCAACGTGATCGCGGTCGTGCTGGTACTGGTATCGATCCTGCCGATCTGGGTTGCTCAGCGGGTCGCGGGCGCGGAGGCGGTGGCGCGGTAGCGCCCGCACGCGTGCGGAAGAGCCAGATCACGTCTCGGCCGAACGACTCCACGAGCAGAGCGAGAGCGACCGCGATCGCGACGACGGCGGCCGGGTGCGGTGCGAGTCCGGAGGCACCGAGAGTGAGGGCGATGCCGCAGATCGCGGCGACCACCTTGCGCCAGTAGCGCGGCGGCACCGTCGCCCGAAGCCAGGGCGCCACCCAGCCGGCCGCAACGTAGGCGTACCGCATGAGGCCGATCGCGAGTACCCAGACGCCGAACGTGCGGACGTCGAAGGCTCCCAGGACAAGCAGCAGGAACGCGTCGACCTCCATGTCGAATCGCGCGCCGAGCACGCTGACGGAGCCGGTGCGGCGGGCGACCCAGCCATCCACGGCATCCAGCATCAGGGCTGGGACAGTCAGTGCCACGACGAGCCAGGCCGGCACCGGCTGGGTGAACGAGGTGACCGTCAGGGCCGTCACCACGCCGACCAGCATCGACCGCGTCGCCGTGATGGCATTGGCCGCACCGAGGCGCTCCATGGACCGGCGAGCCAGGCCGACGATCAGCACGGTCGTCGACACGACGAGGTAGGCGATTCCGGCCGCCCAGCCGGCGACCGAGAGGCCCGGGAGGACGTGAAAGAGAGCGAGAACGGCGATGCCGCCGACGACCCAGGACCAGGGCGTCAAATGAACCTTTGGCATTCGGCCTCCGTGTAATCATCATGGACCTCATGAGTGACACGTATTCCGAGGTGCAATCGGTTCACTCTCGATCCCCCATCGCCTTCTGGGCGACAGGTCCCGGGGAGGGCGCTTTGCTCGATGAGACCGCCGTCACACCTTCGGACGGCGAGGTTCGGGTGC
>JBDSKH010000176.1:0-3106 GCA_039917005.1 Pseudolysinimonas sp. | reverse complement strand
GATGATCGACCGCGTCACCGGCATCGCGGAGGGGGTCGGACTGAACTACGACTACGACCACGTACACCAGACCAACACGGTGAAGGCCCATGAGCTGCTGCACTTCGCCAAGGCGCACGGCCGGCAGTCCGAGATGAAGGAGGCGCTGCTCAAGGCGTACTTCCTCGACGGCGGGCACGTCGGCCGCATCGACGACCTCGCCGATCTGGCGGCGACGCTCGGCTTCGACCGGGCGGAGGTCGCGACGGCGCTCACCGAGAACCGGTACATCGCCGACGTGAAGGCCGATATGGCTCAGGCGGTCGAGTACGGCATCAACGGCGTTCCGTTTTACGTGTTCGAGGGACAGTACGGGGTGTCTGGTGCGCAGGACACCGCTACGTTCGCTAACGTTCTCGATCAGGTGCGAAACGCGAAGGAGCCCGCCGCATGACGGACGCCAGCCATACCCCGCTTCAGATCCTCGGTGATCTGGGTGCGGCATCCTGCGACGGCGACGTCTGCGAACTTCCCGAGCACCGCGAGCACGCGATCATGAACCGCCGGCTCGACGAGGACGCCGTCTAGCCCTCAGCCATCGGGTCGCTGATATCGGCCACCGTCGCGCCCAGCCCGGCGATCAGGTGATCGGCGTCGACGAAGACCGACAGGCCGTGTTCCCCCGCACCCATCGAGACGCGGCGGCCGACGAGTGTCTCGTCGATGTAGACCGGCCAGGCCGTCGTCGAGCCGAGCGGCGTGATGGTGCCGCGCTCGTAGCCGGTCGCCTCGAGGGCGAGGGATGCCTCGGGCAGCTGCAGCTTGTTGACCCCGACCACGGCACGCAGCTTCGCCCACGAGATCTGACGGTCGCCCGGCACCTCCGCAAAGAGGAAGGTGCCGTCATGTCGCTTCACCACGAGCGACTTGACGATGTCGCCGGGCGAGATGCCCAGGATGCCGGCCGCCTCGTCGAGGGATCGCGCGTTGGGGCGCTCGACGAATTCGATCTCGACGCCGCGGGCAGCCGCATCCGCGGCGACGCGGTCGCGCCCGCTCACCATGACCAGAATTCGTGCTCGATGCCGTGCTCGGTCAGCCAGCGCTTTTCGCCGTGCCGCACGATCTCCGACTCCTGCGCCGACCACGCGGCGTCGATGCCCTCGGTGCCGGAGGCCGCGTCGGCGCCGAGCGCTGCGGCGAATGCGTCGAGCTGCTCCACGGGCACCGTGATGGCGTACTCATACTCGTTCTTGCCCATCAACGGCACGAGGCTCTCACCAAGGTGATGCCCGGAGATCTCGAAGGCGCCGTCGGCCTTCCATCGCCCTTCGACGTGCAACCCGGGGATGCCGTGGCCTGGCTCGCTCATGCGACCCAGGTCTCGTGCTCGACGTCGTGCTCAGCGAGCCAGCGCGATTCGCCGTAGGTCACGATTGCGACCTCGGCCGCGTCCCACGCTGTCGGGATCCCAGCGACTTCGGTGTCGAGTGCCGCCGCCAGGGCCGCGAGCCCGGAACCCTGCACCGTGATCGTGTACTCGTAGTCGTCGCGGCCGATGTGCTCCCCGCCGCCGAGGTGCAGACCGTAGATCACGAAGGTGCCCTCGGGGGTGAGCCGGGCACTCACGCTCAGCCCCGGGATCCCGAATCGGTCCTCCGTCATGCCTCCGACGCTCCTCTCTGGGACAATCGAGTGGTGTCCACGCTATCCACTGCCGCAGCGCCCTTGCGTATCGGCTCGCTCGAGTTGAGCGTGCCGGTCGTGCTGGCGCCGATGGCGGGGATCACGAACACGGCGTTCCGGCGGCTCTGCCGCGAGTACGGCGCGGGGCTCTACGTGTCCGAGATGATCACCAGCCGGGCGCTCGTGGAGCGCACTCCCGAGAGCATGCGCCTCATCACGCACCACGAGTCGGAGACGCCGCGCAGCATCCAGCTGTACGGCGTCGACCCGAAGACGGTGGCCGAGGCCGTCACCATGCTCGTAGCCGAGGATCGCGCCGACCACATCGACCTCAACTTCGGCTGCCCGGTCCCCAAGGTCACGCGCAAGGGCGGGGGAGCGGCTCTGCCCTGGAAGCTGGGGCTGTTCCGCGAGATCGTCGAGCGCGCCGCGCGGGCTGCGGGCGACATCCCGCTCACGATCAAGATGCGCAAGGGCATCGACGCCGATCACCTGACCTACCTCGAGGCCGGTCGTGCCGCCGAGGGCGCGGGAGTCGCATCCATCGCCTTGCACGCGCGCACGGCCGCTGAGTTCTACTCCGGCACCGCCGACTGGTCGGCGATCGCGAAGCTCAAAGAGGTCGTGACGAGTGTGCCGGTGCTCGGCAACGGCGACATCTGGAGCGCCGACGACGCCCTCCGCATGGTCGCGGAGACCGGATGCGACGGGGTCGTCGTCGGACGGGGCTGCCTCGGCAGGCCGTGGCTCTTCGGTGATCTCGCTGCCGCGTTCAACGGCGAGGTCGTCAAAGCCGAGCCCACGCTCGGAGAGGTCGCGGCAGCGTTCAAGCGGCATGCAGAACTGCTCGTCGAGTTCTTCGGCGACGAGAACCGGGCCTGCCGCGACATCCGCAAGCACGTGGCCTGGTACTTCAAGGGCTACTCGGTCGGCGGCGAGTTGCGCGCCGCGCTCGCCACGAGCGGCAGTCTCGCCGAGATCGACGACCTGCTGGCCCAGCTCGACGGCGACCAGCCGTATCCGGGAGCGGACGCCGAGGGGCAGCGCGGTCGCGCCGGCACGCCGAAGGTGCCGAGCCTGCCCGACCGCTGGCTCGACAGCCGCGAGTTGCAGGAGACGCACCGCGCCGACCTCACCGAGGCCGAGCTGGACACCAGTGGCGGCTGACGCGGGAGCGATGCTGCCCCCCGGCTACAGCGCCGCCGACATCGAGCGCTGGCTACCCGAGCAGCACTCCACCCGGCGCAGCGACTTCGCTCGTGACCGCGGGCGGGTGCTGCATTCGAGCGCCCTGCGGCGGCTCGCCGTCAAGACGCAGGTGCTGAGCCCGACGGCCGGTCTCGATTTCGCGCGCAACCGCCTCACGCACTCGCTCGAGGTGGCGCAGGTCGGCCGCGAGCTGGCCGTCAACCTCGGGCTCGACCCGGATGTCGTCGACGGT
>JBDSKH010000175.1:0-3438 GCA_039917005.1 Pseudolysinimonas sp. | reverse complement strand
CGGTGGTCGACACGATCCTGACGAGCGAACCGGACATGGATCTCGAGGCGGTCATCCACGCGGACACCGAATTCCACCGGCTCATCGCCCGGGCCAGCGGCAACCGGCCGCTCGCCGCGATCATCGACACCCTCGTCGGCCGCACCTTCCGCGCCCGGCTCTGGCGTGCCATCTCGAATCGCGGATCCGTGCGCGAGACGCAGGCCGAGCATCGGGCGATCCTCGACGAGCTGCTCCGCCGCGATCCCGAACGTGCACGCATCCGGATGGCGACCCACCTGCTCGGGATCGAGCAGTTCAGCGCGGCCCACGCGGACGAGGACCCCGAGGCGGACTAGGCCCCGTCGGCACCGACGCCGTAGAACTCCGACGCCGTCCGCCAGCCCACCTGCGCGCGCTCGTCAGGCGACGCCCCGAGCGCGGAGAAGACCAGCTCGAACCACTCCGGGGGATCGACCCGGTGGGGCGTCACCGCCGACACCGGCCAGTCGCTGCCCAGCATGCATCGGGCCGGACCGAAGGCGTCGAAGGCCGCCTGGAGGACCGGCCAGGCCTGCGGCTCGATCGGCCGGCCACCATCCACCTCCGGCGGCACACCGGAGAGCTTCATCCGCATGTTCGGCAACCCGGCCAGTGCGCTCAGGTTCGTCAGCCACTCCGCTGAGGGTGCGAGCGACGCATCCGGCTTGCCCAGGTGGTCGAGCACCACGGGCAGTTCCGGCACCTGCGAGAGCAGAGTGATGAGCGCCGGAAGCTGGTGGTGTCGCACGCACGCGTCGAACGTGAGCCCGGCCGCAGCGAGCAGTCGCAGGCCATCGAGGAGCTCGGGGGATTCGAATGCCGTGGCGGCACGTTCCTCCAGGTTCCATCGCACGCCGACCACCCGGTCGACGGCGGCGATCCGCTCGAGGTCGGCTGCGATCGCGTTTCCCCGCGAGAGATCGACCTGCGCGACGATGCCGACCAGCTCTGGCCAGTCCAGGCCGGCGACCCACTGCGCCTCGGCCAGCCCGTCGAATCCTCCGGCCTCCACGAAGATCATGGCGGTGCCGCCGTCCGGACGGCGCGGGATGTCGGCCGGGAGGAAGGCTCGATTCAGGTCTCCGCTCAACCAGTCGTAGCGAAGGGCGGCCGGGTCCCAGACGTGCACGTGGGTATCGATGATCCGGTCCATGCTCAGCCTTCCGTCAACGGGCGCACCCTGAGGTGATGGATGCCGCCATCGATCTCGAGGGCGGTTCCGGTCGTCGAGCCGGAGAGCGGGCTCGCGAGGTACAGGATGCCGGCGGCGACCTCCTCCGGCGTGACCATGCGTCCCGTCGGCTGTCGCGCGTCGAGCGCAGCCCGTTCGGCGACCGGGTCGTCGAACCCCGCCAGCATCCGCTCCACGAACGGGGAGGAGACGGTGCCCGGGCTCACGCAGTTCACCCGGATCCCCTCCCGGACGTGATCGGTCGCCATCGCGAAGGTGAGCGCCAGCACGGCACCCTTCGACGCTGAGTAGAGCGCACGGCGGGGAAGGCCGTTGAGCGCGGCGATCGAGCACACGTTGACGATGGCGGCGGACGGCGATTCTCGAAGCCACGGGAGAGCTGCCGCGGTCACCCGCGCCATCCCGGTGACGTTGATGTCGAGGATGCGGGCCCACTCCGCGTCGTCGTTCTCCTCGACCGTGCCGACCGCGCTCACTCCGGCGTTGTTCACGAGCACGTCGATACGGCCGAATCGGCCGGCGACCGCGGCTACCGCCGCATCCACCGACCCCCGGTCCGCCACGTCGGCGACGAAGCCGTGCAGGCGCTCGTCGAGTCCGTCGACTTTCAGGTCGAGCACCGCGACGGTGGCGCCGGCCTCGCGCAGCGCGTGCGCCGTGGCCAGGCCGATCCCCGACGCACCTCCCGTGACGACGGCTATCAGCCCCGCGAACTCTGTCACGCCGCCACCATAACCTGCTCGGCGCGCCCGAGCCCATCGATCTGGAGCCGCACCACGTCGCCGGTACGGAGGTACGAACGTTCCGGGCTGCCGAGTGCCACACCCGCGGGCGTGCCCGTGTTGATCAGGTCGCCCGGCCGGAGCACCATGAACTGGCTGATGTACCAGATCAGGTGGCTGATGCTGAAGATCATCTCCGCCGTCGAGCCATCCTGCGCGATCTCCCCGTTCACCCAGAGACGGAGTGCGAGAGCCTGCGGGTCGGCGACCTCGTCGGGGGTGACGAGCCACGGCCCCACGGGATTGAACGTCTCACAGCTCTTGCCCTTGTCCCACTGGCCTCCCCTCTCCAGCTGGAACTCGCGTTCGGAGACGTCGTGGCTGATCACGTAGCCCGCGATGACCGCGGCGGCGTCGTCGGGCGACGCCAGGTAGCGGGCCGTCGACCCGATCACGACGCCGAGCTCGACCTCCCAGTCCGTCTTGAGGGAGCCGCGGGGGATGCTCACCGCGTCGAACGGTCCGACGAGCGTGGACGGGTCCTTGAGGAAGAGAACGGGTTCGGACGGGAGTTCCGCGCCCGTCTCGGCGGCGTGGTCGCGGTAGTTGAGGCCGACGCAGACGATCTTCCCGGGCCGCGCGATCGGCGCTCCGACCCTGCTCCCACCCGGATCGAAGCGGTCGAGGGTACCGGCCGCGAGCGCGGCGGCGACAGCGCCGGTCCCACCCTCCGAGAAGAACCGCGCGTCGATGTCATCGGTGACCGACGAGATGTCCCAGAGAACGCCGTCGTGCTTGACGACGGGGCGCTCGGACCCCTCCGCACCGAATCTCATCAGCTTCACGGCTCGGCCATACCCGCCGCGGTGAGTTCGGACGACAGGGCCGTGCGCCACTGACTGCCGTCGGGGAACGAGAACTCGTCGATCGACGCGCGATGCATCTCGGCGCTGTAACCGGGGGCTACAGGCAGCCGGTACGCACCGTCGACCACGATGCACGGGTCGACGAAGTGCTCGTGCAGGTGGTCGACGAACTCGGTGACCCGGTTCTCCAGGGTCCCGGAGACCGCGACATAGTCGAAGATCGAGAGGTGCTGCACCAGCTCGCACAGCCCGACCCCGCCGGCATGCGGGCAGACCGGGATGCCGAACTTCTTCGCCATGAAGTACACGGACAGGATCTCGTTGACGCTCCCGAGGCGAGCGGCGTCGAGTTGGCAGAAGTCGATGGCCTCGGCCTGGAACATCTGCTTGAACAGGACGCGGTTCATCCCATGCTCGCCGGTCGCGACGCCGATCGGCGCCACGGCCTTGCGCACCGCAGCATGACCGAGCACGTCGTCGGGGCTGGTCGGCTCCTCGATCCAGAGCGGCTTGAACTCGGCGAGCCGGGACACCCATTCGATCGCCTCTGGAACGTCCCAAACCTGATTGGCGTCGATCATCAGGTTCGCGTCCCACCCGATGACCTCTCGAGCGATGCCGAGCCGGCGGATGTCGT
>JBDSKH010000174.1:0-7823 GCA_039917005.1 Pseudolysinimonas sp. | reverse complement strand
CGCCGCAGTGGTAGGCGTCGTGGGTCAGGAGTCGCTGGAGGATCGAGGCGCGCGAGTGGAGCTGGCGGTTGTCGCCATGCCAGCGCTCCACCTCCTCGGGCAGCATCGACGGCTCCCATGTGTCGAGGACGCGATCGACCACGGCCCACGTCGAGTCCAGCGCCCACACGAGCTCGGTCGCCGTCCGCGGATGGTCGAGGTGGTCCTCCCAACCGTCCCAGGTCAGCGCGTCCGGCCAGGGCGTCGCCTCGGCGCCCGGCTCCTTGAGGACGCCGCACAGCCAGTAGGCCCGGGCACCGGCAGTGTGCCCGACGGTGGCCCAGATCGGCGACCCCTCCGGGGATGGCCGGATCGCGAGCTGCTCGTCGGTCATCGCGGCGACGACCTCGGTCAGGCGCTGGTTGTACTGCGCCCAGCGGTCGTAGAAGGTGCGGATGGTCATGCGCCCGAGTCTGGGCGACACCTCAGACAATTGGAGGAGGCCCTATCCCGGTCTAGTGGGATAGGGCCGCTCGCCTTTTGAACGCGGGGAAAGTTGGTGCCCCGAGATCGAGTCGGGCTGACAGGATTTGAACCTGCGACCCCCTGACCCCCAGTCAGGTGCGCTACCAAGCTGCGCCACAGCCCGTGACTTGCGCCGGTGTTCTGGCGCCGAGGTGAAAGCTTACCGGGTGTTCGCCTGGCTAGATGCGGGCCGCCCTGTCTGCCGCCCTGGGTAGGGTCGGAGCATGCCGACCGACGCCAGTCCCGCCGCCGACAGTCACGACCTCATCCGGGTGCAGGGGGCCCGCGAGAACAACCTGAAATCCGTGGATGTCGAGATCCCCAAGAGACGCCTGACTGTCTTCACGGGCGTGAGCGGGTCGGGCAAGTCGAGCCTGGTGTTCGGCACGATCGCCGCCGAATCCCAGCGCATGATCAACGAGACCTACAGCTCGTTCGTGCAGGGCTTCATGCCCAGTCTCGGCCGTCCCGATGTCGATCTGCTCGAAGGCCTGACCACGGCGATCATCGTCGATCAAGAACGGATGGGCGCCAACGCCCGCTCGACGGTCGGCACCGCCACCGACGCGAACGCGATGCTCCGCATCCTGTTCAGCCGTCTCGGCACGCCGCACGTCGGGTCGGCACAGGCATTCTCGTTCAACATCGCATCCGTCACCGGCACCGGCTCGGCGACGGTCGCGGCCGGCAGCGGCAAACAGGTCGAGCGCGAATTCACCATCACCGGCGGCATGTGCCCGCGCTGCGAGGGGATGGGCAACGTCAACGACATCGACCTCGCCGAGTTGTTCGACGAGAGCAAGTCGCTCCTCGACGGCGCTCTGACGATTCCCGGCTACACCGCCGACGGGTGGGCGGTACGCATCTACAGCGAGTCCGGTCTAGTTCCGGCGGACAAGCCGATCAAAGACTTCACCGCGAAGGAGCGCGACGCGTTCCTCTACAACGAGCCGGTCAAGGTCAAAGTGCAGGGCTTCAACCTCACCTACGAGGGTCTGGTGCCGAAGCTCCAGAAGTCCATGCTCTCGAAAGACGTCGACTCGCTGCAGCCGCACATCCGCGCCTTCGTCGAACGCGCCGTCACCTTCTCCGCCTGCCCCGACTGCGGTGGCACCCGCCTCAACGAGGGAGCCCGCTCGTCCAAGATCAAGGGCATCAGCATCGCGGATGCCTGCGCGATGCAGATCAGCGACCTCGCCGAATGGGTGCGCTCCGTCGACGAGCCATCAGTGGCCCCGGTGCTCGCGAACCTGCGGCAGCTGCTCGACTCGTTCGTGCGCATCGGGCTGGGCTACCTGTCCCTCGACCGGGCCTCCGGCAGCCTCTCGGGGGGCGAGGCGCAGCGAACCAAGATGATCCGGCACCTCGGCTCCAGCCTCACGGACATCACCTACGTCTTCGACGAGCCGACGATCGGGCTGCATCCCCACGACATCCAGAGCATGAACGAGCTGCTGCTGCGCCTTCGCGACAAGGGCAACACCGTGCTAGTCGTCGAACACAAACCGGAGACCATCGCGATCGCCGATCACGTCGTCGACCTCGGGCCGCGCGCCGGCATCGATGGCGGCAAGGTGCAGTACGAGGGCGACATCGCGGGGCTCCGCACGAGCGACACCCTGACGGGCAAGCACCTCGGGTACAAGGCCGAGTTGAAGGATGCGGTCCGGGGCGCGACCGGCAAGCTCGAGATCCGCGGCGCGAACGAGCACAACCTGAAAGACGTCGACGTCGACGTCCCGCTCGGCATCCTCACGGTCGTCACGGGCGTCGCCGGATCGGGAAAGAGCTCACTCATCCACGGCTCGATCCCCACGGATGCGGGAGTGGTCTCGGTGGATCAGACCCCGATCCGCGGGTCCCGGCGCTCCAATCCGGCGACCTACACCGGTCTGCTCGACCCGATCCGCACGGCGTTCGCCAAGGCCAACGGCGTGAAGCCCGCCCTGTTCAGCGCCAACTCCGAGGGCGCCTGCCCGACCTGCAACGGCAACGGCGTGATCTACACGGACCTGGCGATGATGGCCGGGGTCGCGGTCGTCTGCGAGGAGTGCGGTGGCAAGCGCTTCCAGGCGTCGGTGCTCGAGTACAAGCTGGCGGGCAAGAACATCGCCGAAGTGCTGGCGATGTCGGTCGCAGAGGCGCGCGACTACTTCGAGACCGGAGAGGCCGCCGACAAGAAGGCGCACGCCATCCTGGATCGCATGGCCGAGGTCGGGCTCGGCTACCTGACCCTGGGGCAGCCGCTCACGACCCTCTCGGGCGGCGAGCGGCAGCGCCTCAAGCTCGCCATCCACATGGGCGACAAGGGCGGCGTCTACGTGCTCGACGAGCCGACCAGCGGCCTGCACCTCGCCGACGTCGAGAACCTCCTGAGGCTGCTCGACCGGCTCGTCGAGGCCGGTAAGACGGTGATCGTGATCGAGCACCACCAGGCCGTGATGGCGCACGCCGACTGGATCATCGACATCGGGCCTGGTGCCGGCCACGACGGCGGCACGATCGTGTTCGAGGGGACACCGGCCGAGATCGTCGCGCAGAAGAAGACGTTGACCGGCCAATATCTGGCGAAGTACGTAGGTGCGTGAGTACGGTCGAGGGATGCTGACGACTCTGACGGTGGACTGGACCGACCCTCGCGTCGCAGAATTGCACGCCGGTCTCGCCGCCGAAACGGGCGCGCTCTATCGCACGGTCCTCGCGAAGCTTCCGCGCGAGGAACGCGAGGCGGCGCTCGGATCACTCGCCATCGATCCGGCGGTCATCGAGACGACGCTGTTGACCCTCGACGGCGACACGCCCGTGGCGACGGCGGCCGTGCGCCGGTCGATCGCGTCAGACACCGAGTGGGACGTCAAGCGCGTGTTCGTGGTCGAGGACCATCGTGGCCGGGGAATCTCGCGCGCGCTCATGGAAGAGATCCACGAGTTCGCCCGCACTCACGGCGCGACCACCATGGTGCTGCAGACCGGTCCCCAGCAGGCGCCGGCGATCGGCCTGTACAAATCGCTCGGTTACGAGCCCTGCGAGCCCTACCCGCCATACGGGTTCTACCCGGGCGAGCTCACGTTCCGGAAGGTCTTGTAGCGCGGTATGCGTGTGTCACGTACGGCAGCGCGATACGGCCGCCGGCGTCACGGACGCGTTCGCCCAGAGACCGGACAGCCGCGAGCACCTCATTCCGGCGCTCGGGCGTGGCGGTGATGATGTAGCTGCGCGAGGCAGCGAGCTCGACGAGCGAATCCACCGTGAACGACGCCACCCACGGGAAGGTCTGCACCTCGAGAGGCCCGAACGGCTCCCCCACGACCGGTCCGCCGGAGGAGATCAGGTCCTCGGCATCGCTCGTGTGCATCGCCGCGGTCAGCTCGCGCACCCAGGGCTCGGCGTGGTCTCGGATATTCCAGATCAGCCCCAGCATCCCGCCAGGTCGCAGCACCCGCCCGACCTCGAGCGAGGCGCGCGGCGGATCGACCCAGTGCCATGCCTGCCCGAACACCACGGCATCCATCGATTCATCCGGCAGCGGCAGTTCCTCGCCGCTGCCCACGAGGGTCCGGATGCCGGGCAGCCGCTCCGAGAGCCGGGCCAGCATCTGCGCATCGGGGTCGATGGCGGTAAGCACCCTCCCCTCTGCGACGAGTCCGGACGTCAGCTTGCCGGTCCCCGCCCCCACGTCCGCCACGTCCCGCGCGCCGGCCGGCAGCATCCACGCCACCGCCTCCGCCGGATACTCGGGGCGCGCGCGATCGTAGAGATCTGCCTCAGCTCCGAACGAGGTGGCCTTGCCCGCCACTCAGTCCTCGGCGCTGATGTTGATCAGCCAGAGCACGCCGAAGGGATCGACCACCATTCCGAAGGTCGCGCCCCAGGGCGCGGTCTCCAGCGGCTGGGTGATCTTGCCACCGACGACCAGCTTGTCCCAGTACCCGCGCAGTTCGGCGTCGTCGCCTTTGGCGCCACTGATCGAGACCGAGAAGACGTTGTCGCCCCGCTCGTGCCCCATGCTGCTCGGAGTGTCGGAAGCCATCAAGGTGAACTTGCTGGGCGTCTCGAGCTGGGCGTGCATGACGTTGTCGCCCTCGCCGGGATACGCGTCGCCGCCTTCTGCGAACGTCTGGACGGTCAGCTCGCCGCCGAGCACCGACTGGTAGAACTCCATCGCCTGCCGGGCGGTGTCGCGGAAGTGGAGGTAGGGGTTCAGGATCGCGGTCATGGGTCCACTATCCACCCGCCGTGCGACAACGCGCGAGGGTCAGCGTTTGCGCTTCTCGCGCACCCGCATGTTGACGACGATCGGTGTGCCCTGGAACCCGTAGACCTCGCGCAGCCGGCGCGTGATGAAGCGCCGGTACTGCGGGTCGAGGAAGCCGGTCGTGAAGAGCACGAAGGTCGGCGGGCGGGTGGACGCCTGGGTACCGAACAGGATGCGGGGCTGCTTGCCTCCGCGCACCGGGTGCGGGTGCTCGGCCGTGATCTCGGCGATCAGTGCGTTGAGCTTGCCGGTCGGGATGCGGGTGTCCCAGCTGTCCAGGGCCAGCTCCAGGGCGGGAACGAGCTTCTCGAGATGGCGGCCGGTGCGCGCGGAGATGTTGACATGCGGCGCCCAGGTCACGTGAGCGAGGTCCTCCTCGATCTCGCGCTCGAGCCAGCGGCGGCGCTCGTCGTCGAGCAGATCCCACTTGTTGTACGCGAGCACGAGGGCCCGCCCGCTCTCGAGGACGAGGTCGATGATGCGCAGATCCTGCACCGAGACCGGCTCGGTGACGTCGAGCACGACGACGGCGACCTCCGCCTTCTCGAGCGCGGCGCTCGTGCGCAGCGAGGCGTAGAAATCGGCGCCCTGCTGCAGATGCACGCGCTTGCGGATACCGGCGGTGTCGACGAAGGTCCAGATCTTGCCGGCCAACTCGACCTGCTCGTCGACCGGGTCGCGAGTCGTACCCGCGATCTCGTTGACGACCACGCGTTCCTCGCCCACGGCCTTGTTGAGCAGGCTGGACTTGCCGACGTTCGGGCGGCCGATGATGGCGACCCGACGGGGCCCGCCGATCTCTTCTTTCGCGACAGCCGAGATCGCCGGAAGCACGGTCATGACGTGGTCGAGCAGATCCGCGACACCGCGGCCGTGCAGCGCGGAGACCGGCCAGGGCTCGCCCAGCCCCAGGCTCCACAGCTCGGCGGCCTGGGGGTCCCGGATCGCGTCGTCGGCCTTGTTCGCCACCAGGATGACGGGGCGCTTCGACGCCCGCAGCATCTTCACGACATGCTCGTCGGTCGCCGTCGCGCCGACGTTGATGTCGACGACGAACAGGACGGCGTCGGCGAGATCGACCGCGACCTCGGCCTGGGCGGCGACGGACGCGTTGATGCCCTGCGCGTCGGGCTCCCACCCGCCGGTGTCGACCACCGTGTAACGGCGACCCAGCCACTCCGACTTGTAGGTGACGCGGTCGCGCGTGACGCCGGGCGTGTCTTCGACGACAGCCTCGCGACGGCCCAGGATGCGGTTGACAAGAGCAGATTTGCCCACGTTGGGGCGCCCCACGATCGCGAGCACGGGAAGCGCAGGAAGGTAGGTGATGCCCTCGGGACCTTCGGCCGCGGCCTCGAGCAGTCCGATGTCCTCGGCATCGAGGTCGTAGTCGGCGAGGCCGGCGCGCAGGCTCGCCGCGCGCTGCTCGGCCTCGGCGTCGTCGAGGGCCTCGAGGCGCTCGGTCAGCGCGGGGTCGATCTCGTCGCCGATCTCGTCATCGCTCTGCACGGCTCTGGTGTCGGCATCGCCGAGCTCGCGCTCGTCGTTCATGGTGTTCCCGGCAGTCTGTGGTGGTGCGCTGCACCAGGTCGACGACCGCCTGGACCGTCTGGTCGAAGTCGAGGTCGGTCGAATCGATGGTGGTGACGCCCGGCGCCGCGGTCATGAAGTCGACCACCTGGGCATCCCGCCTGTCTCGCTCGCGCAGCTGGTCCGCCGTGGAGGCGGCTCCCGGCGCGAGTTCGGCGGAGCGCCTGGCAATCCTAACCGCTTCATCTGCGGTGAGCAGGATGCGGACGGGGGCATCGGGGGCGACGACGGTCGTGATGTCGCGGCCCTCGACGACGATCCCGGCGGAGCCGGTCTCGGCGATCAGGCGCCGGAAGGCCACGTTCAGCGCTTCCCGCACCGCAGGGATGCGGGCGATGTCGCTCACGACAGCGGTAACCCGCGGCTCGCGGATCTCGTCGGTGACGTCGATGTCGCCGACCTGCACGACGGTGCCGTCGTCTGCGACGTGGGTCGAATAGGGGAAGTCGCCGAGCAGCTCGACGACCTCGTCAGCGTCGCCGGTGTCGACGCCGTTCTCGAGCGCGACCCAGGTCAGAGCGCGGTAGGCCGCCCCGGTATCCAGGTAGGCATAGCCCAGCCGTCGCGATGCGGCCTTGCTCACGCTCGACTTGCCGCTGCCGGCCGGGCCGTCGACGGCCACCACCACGGGACTCGTCGCATTGCTCATCGTTCGGCCTCCATCAGGGTCCAGCCGCGGGCTTCGAGGGCGGAGGCGAGTCGGTGTGCCTTCTCCGGCAACACGGAGATCTCGGCGAATCCGACCTTGGTCTCGGGCGAGTGCTCGAGGCGCAGGTCCTCCATGTTGACCTTCTCCTCACCGATCTCGGTGAGCAGACGCGCCAGCTCGCCGGGTTTGTCGTCGATCTTCACCACGAGAGCGGTGTAGCGCTTGTCCTGCCCGTGCTTGCCGGGGATGCGGGAGACACCGTCGTTGCCGGCTGCGAGAACGTCGGCGAGCACGCGGCGCGACTGCGGGGCGTCGGGGGCATCCAAGGCGCTGAGCACGGCGTCGAGGTCGGCGCGCAGGGGCCGCAGCACATCGGCGACGGCGGGCGCGTTGGCGCCGAGGATCTGCACCCAGAGGGCCGGGTCGCTCGACGCGATGCGCGTGGTGTCGCGAAGACCCTGACCCGAGAGCCCGAGGGCCGCGGCCGAGCCGTCCCTCAGCCGGGACGCGAGAATCGACGCGACGAGCTGTGGCGCGTGCGAGACGAGGGCGACGCTGCGATCGTGATCCTGCGCGTCCATCTCGATCGGGACCGCGCCGAGGTCGAGGATCATGTGCTCGATCGGAGCAGCGCGGCGGTAGCTGATGGCGTCGTGCCCGGCGAGGATCCAGGGCCGGCCGGTGAAGAGATCGGCGCGTGCCGATACCGCTCCCCCGCGCTCGCGCCCGGCCATCGGGTGGGTGCCGAGGTACCGGGAGAGATCGGCCCCGCGGGACCGCAGCTCGTCGAGGGGCGCCATCTTCACGCTCGCGACGTCGGTGACA
>JBDSKH010000173.1:0-3904 GCA_039917005.1 Pseudolysinimonas sp. | reverse complement strand
TTTTGTCCCTCCTCGTCGAGGACCGCCCGGGACTGCTGACCCGCGTCGCCGGACTGTTCGCACGCCGTGGATTCAACATCGAATCGCTCGCGGTCGGTGCCAGCGAGATCGAGGGCCTCAGCCGCATCACCGTCGTGGTGGATGTGGAAGAGCTGCCGCTCGAGCAGGTGACCAAGCAGCTGAACAAGCTCGTCAACGTGATCAAGATCGTCGAGCTCGACCCGGCCCAGGCCGTGCAGCGCGAGCATCTGCTCGTCAAGGTCAAGGTCGACAACGTGACGCGGTCGCAGATCCTCGAGGCGGTCACGCTGTTCCGCGCGCGAGTGGTCGACGTGTCGACCGACGCACTCGTCATCGAGGTCACCGGCGACAGCGGCAAGGTGGCGGCCTTCCTGCGGATCCTCGAGCCGTACGGCATCAAGGAGATCGCGCAGTCCGGCCTGCTGGCCATCGGCCGCGGCAGCAAGAGCATCACCGAACGAGTCTTCAAAAGCTAACCCCGCTGGTTGAGTAGCGCGAAGCGCGTGTCGAAACCACTCGAAAAGTAAGGAAACGCAGTGACCGAGATCTTCTACGACAAGGATGCCGACCTCTCCCTGATCCAGGGCAAGAAGGTCGCCGTCATCGGCTACGGCTCGCAGGGCCACGCCCACGCGCTGAACCTCCGCGACTCGGGCGTCGAGGTGAAGGTCGGCCTCAAGGAGGGCTCGAAGAGCATCCAGAAGGCCGAGGAGGCCGGCTTCGAGGTGCTGAACGTCGCCGATGCCGCCAAGTGGGGCGATGTCGTCGTCATCCTCGCTCCCGACCAGCACCAGCGCGGCGTCTACGCCGAATCGATCAAGGAGAACCTGGAGGACGGCAACGCGATCCTCTTCGGGCACGGCTTCAACATCCGGTTCGGCTACATCGAGGCCCCGGCCGGCGTCGACGTCATCATGGTCGCCCCCAAGGGCCCCGGCCACACGGTTCGTCGCGAGTACGAGGCGGGGCGCGGCGTCCCCGTGATCGTCGCGGTCGAGCAGGATGCGACCGGCAGCGCGTGGGAGCTGGCCTGGAGCTACGCCAAGGGCATCGGCGGTCTTCGCGCCGGCGGTATCAAGACGACCTTCACCGAGGAGACCGAGACCGACCTGTTCGGCGAGCAGGCCGTGCTCTGCGGCGGCACCTCGCAGCTCGTCCAGTACGGCTTCGAGACCCTGGTCGAGGCGGGCTACCAGCCGCAGATCGCCTACTTCGAGGTGCTGCACGAGCTGAAGCTCATCGTCGACCTGATGTGGGAGGGCGGCATCGCCAAGCAGCGGTGGAGCGTGTCGGACACCGCGGAGTACGGCGACTACGTCTCGGGCCCGCGCGTCATCGACCCGTCGGTCAAGGAGCACATGAAGGAGGTGCTCGCGGACATCACCTCGGGTGCCTTCGCCGAGCGCTTCATCGCCGACCAGGATGCCGGTGCCCCCGAGTTCCTGGAGCTGCGGGCCAAGGGCGCCGCCCACCCGATCGAGGAGACCGGCAAGGAGCTGCGCGCGCTCTTCGCATGGAAGCAGCAAGATGCCGACTACACGGAGGGCTCGGCGGCGCGCTGACCGTGGCGTCTCGTGACGAGGAGTCCGGCGCCGGCGTGATCAGTCCGGCGCCGGAGACAGTCCTGGCGCGCTCGCTCGCGCTCGACGTGCTGCGCATCTTCGCGGCGGCCTGGGTCGTCACTTTCCACTGGTCGTACCTCACCACCACTCTTCCGGGGTGGCTGTACGACTTCATGCGCGCTGGTTACTTCGGTGTGGACATCTTCTTCATGCTCAGCGGCGCCGTCATCATCCATACCGCGGTCGGTCGCACGTGGAGTACGTTCGCGCAGAGTCGCTTCTTGCGGCTGTTCCCGGTGTACGTGGCCGCCACCGCCCTGGTGCTGGTGTTCCGGATGCTGACCGACGCCGACTATCGTCCGTCACCCGAGCAATGGGTGGGCCTCACGGGCGTCCAGTTCTGGCTCAATGTCGACCCGATCATCGGCGCCGCATGGACCCTGCGCTACGAGGTCGGCTTCTACCTGCTCATAACCGTGCTGATCATCGCTTCGCGCAACCTTGTCAGCGAGCGTACGGTGCGCGTAGGGGTGTACGGCTTCCTGGTGGTCTGGATGCTGGCGTCCGCGACCCAGCTGTCGGCGCTCCAGTTCATCACCCTCGACATCTACGGCCCGATGTTCGTCTTCGGCGTGCTGCTCGGCATCTCACGGGATACGACGAGCCTGCGGCGCAACGCCCCGGCGATCTTCGTCGCCGGGGCCTTGACCTTCTCGTCATTGCTGCAGCGCTCCGGCGGCAATCACTGGACGGAGGCGAGCCGCGTCGCGCTGGTGTTCGCGATCATCATCGGCGTCACCGCTGTCATCCTCTGGGCGTCGCTGCGGCCGGCGAAACCGGTGAGCGTGCCCTGGGTCCATCGCTGGGTCGCGACGGTCTCGCTGATGACCTACCCGATCTACCTGCTGCACAACGAGTTCGGGTTCGGGCTGACGGGGTGGATCTTCGGCGCCGGGATACCCACCGTGATCGCTTATGTGGCCGGCATGGTGGTCGTGGTGCTGATCTCCTTCCTCAGTGTGAGGTTTTTCGAACCATGGGCGCGCTCCGGGCTGCGCCGGCTGTTCGGGTGGGGCACGGGTGCAAGATTGACGAGTGAGCGAAAATGAACGCGGCACCGCCATCACAACTGCAGCAGAACTCGACGAGCTGATCGGGATCCCCGAACCGCGCGTCGCCGAGAAGGTGCGCACCTCGCTGCACGAGCTCGACCGTCAGTGGCTGGCCTCGAGCCCGCTGGTGTTCATCGCGACGTCCGACGCGCGGGGTGACCTGGATGTGTCGCCGAAGGGCGACCCCGCCGGGTTCGCGACGGTGCTGGATGACGCCACCATCGCCATCCCGGAGCGTCCAGGCAACCGCCGCGCGGACGGCTTCCACAACCTGCTCGGCAACCCGCACGTCGGGCTGATCTTCGTGATCCCCGGACGCGGCGACACCCTCCGGATCAACGGCCGCGCGACGATCGTGCGCGATGCACCGTTCATGGATGCGATGGTCGTGCGCGGCCATCGGCCCACGCTTGCGCTGGTGGTCGACATCGACGAGGCGTTCTACCACTGCTCGAAGGCGTTCCTGCGGTCGAAGGCGTGGGATGCCGAGACCTGGCATCCGGATGCTGCCCCGCGTCGCGCGGTGATCGCTCAGGGCATCGAGCGCCCGGGCGATCCGATCGAGGTGTTGGACGAGTACTACGGTCCGTCGTACGGCGACAAGATCTACGGCTGACGCCGCGGCCCCCCGCGCTACGTTCACCCGACACACCCGCAGGCGACGGGTTCCGTTCACCCGATGACGCGAGCCTGGCGGCGTGCTCAGGCCCGCTGTCGCCATCCTGCTGGCTCTTGCGACGACCGGAGCGATCGGTCTCGCCGCGCCACCCGCGGCCGCCGCGCCACCGGACGTCTCGACCGCCGGCCTGGTACTCATCGATGAACTGGCGAACGGGGACGCCCGCTCCGACTCGAACAGTTTCGTCGAGTTGCGCAACTGGGGTGACACGCTCGTCGACCTGACAGGATGGCGCCTCTACCGCTGCAGCGGCCAGGGTTTGCGCAGCAACGTCGGGCGCACCGAGGGCGACCTTTCCGGCATCGTGCTCGCGCCTGGCGGCATCGTGACGGTCAGTCGAGTGGGGATGCCGGGGGATCGCCACATCACCCAGCCGTTCGCGCTCGAGGGGTTCGGCCTCTATCTCGAGTCGCCCGGAGCTGTGCTCGCCGATCGGGTGGGTGTCTTCCCGAACGAGCCGTGGCCGACTCAAAGCGAGTGCTCGCCCGGCGGCGGCAACCTGCCGAACGTGCTGAACTTCTCGCACGACG
>JBDSKH010000172.1:0-8320 GCA_039917005.1 Pseudolysinimonas sp. | reverse complement strand
AGACGTCCTCCGGCGAGACGGCGACCTCGGCGGCGACGGGCACACTGCCGTAGCGCACCACCTCCGCACCACGGTCATGGCCCGGGCCTAGGCTCGGGCCATGACCGGTGCGGCGTCGAAGACCAAGGAAATGCGAGCCCAGGCCGAACATCGCTGGCCGGCCGCGGTCGCCATCCTGGTCGCCCTGGTCGCGTACGCCCTGCTGCCGTCGAGCTTCACCCCGTGGCTGCGCTACATCGTCGTCGGGATCTGCGCGCTGATGTTCATCCCGCTGCTCATCCTGAATCCGCATCACCTGCGCAAGGAGACGACCTGGTCACGCGTGCTCGCCGGGGGGACGGCGCTCGTTCTGCTGCTGGCCAACCAGATCGCGCTCATCGAACTCGTCTACCAGCTCATCACGGAGAAGTCCGATGGCCCCGGCCTGCTCCTGGCAGCCCTCCAGGTCTGGGTGACGAACGTCATCGCTTTCGCGCTCGTCTACTGGGAGATGGATCGCGGCGGCCCGGTCGCCCGGCGACTGCTACCCCGCGACAAGGTCAAGCTCGCAGACTTCCGGTTCCCGCAGGATGAGGACCACGATGCCATCGATGAGGTCCGCGGGCGCTCGTCGCAGGTCGCCGACTGGATGCCCGGTTACATCGACTACCTGTACTTCTCGGCCTCCGACTCGATGGCGTTCAGCCCGACGGACGCCATGCCGCTCACGCATCGAGCGAAGCTGCTCATGCTGCTCGAGGCATTCGCCGGATTCATGATCCTCGCGTTGGTGATCGCACGGGCAGTAAGCCTCTTGGGTTAGCGCTGCATCCCATTCGTGTCGTTGGCTCACGAACTGGTAGCTTCGGGCAAGCGAACTGGTTTCCCCCACCGGAGGACAAATGGCACAGGATGAGTCACCGTCGGGATGGGGCAAGGCGATTGCCGCGGGCGGCATCGCCGTCCTGTTGTCCTCACTGGCCGCCTGGGGAATAGCAGCCGGCCTAGACGCGGGCGCCGCACCTCAGCCGGCCTCTACTTCGAACCCAGGGGCCACAGGACCACAAGGCCCAGCTGGACCGCAGGGTGAACCCGGAGTTACTGGCGACACCGGAGCTTCGGGGGCGAACGGCGCTTCTGGCGCTAAGGGCGCCCAGGGCCCCGCCGGCCCGAAGGGCTCGACCGGTGCGACCGGACTCGCGGGAGCATCGGGCGCACCCGGGGCTCCCGGAACCAACGGAACCGACGGGACCAATGGCACCGACGGAACCAATGGTACGAACGGCACCAACGGCACCAACGGCGCCGATGCGACGACCTTGGCGCGCACCGTCTACAACGACGGCGACCTCGATGGCTTCGACCTGGGCGCGGGAACCTGGCTCCTGACCGCGAGTGGAGTTGCGACCTACGACCCGGTTGGAAATCCCTCCAGCGGGAATAACCTCACATGCTTTGTCACCTGGGCAGATTCGGGCGGAGGAACCGGGAGTTTCTACCTTGTTTCTCAGACACTCGCAGACGGTCCGATCGTGCCGTTCAGCACGTCGGTCATTGCCGGGCCCCTGACGGTAACCACCACGTACCGACTCGATTGCCTCGGTGGGTCTGCAACCCCTTTGCGGCTCACCCTCGCTGCGACTACGGCGACCGTCAATTAGGTCAGCGGGTCGCTACGGGCAAGACCTCGTCGAGCGCCGCGCGGTACTCTTCGATCGAACGCGCCTCACCGGGAGCCGTGATGAACGACGCCCGGATGATGCCCTTGACGTCGATCACGAACGTCGCGCGGTTCGCGTAGCCCTTCTCGTCGAGGAAGACCCCGTATTCCTTTGCGACGGCGCCGTGCGGCCAGAAGTCGGCGAGCAGCGTGAAGTCGTAGCCCTCCTGCGTCGCCCAGGCCCGCATGGAGGCCTTCGAATCCACCGAGATGCCGATGAGCTCGACCCCGTGCTCCTTGAAGAGGTTGAGGTTGTCACGCAGCGCGCACAGCTCGCCGGTGCAGGTACTCGAGAAGGCGAGCGGGAAGAAGACCAGCGCCACCGGCTTGACACCCCGGAAGTCGCTCAGCCGCACGTGCTCGCCGTACTGGTTCGCGAGGTCGAAGTCAGGAGCCTGGGTGTCGTTCTCCAGAGCCATGGAAGCGGGTCCTTTCAGAAGTGCAACGGCTGATATTACGCCTGCTCCCCCGGTTCTGCAGGACCGCCACCGTGCGAACGTGCGCAGTCCGGCCGAACTAGACTCGAAAGGCACAATCGGCCCCCGACCGCAATCCGGTACGGGCACCCGCGAGACGACACGACACCATGAGGTCGCGTCGTGACCCACGAACCCAGAAAGAGGTCAACGGTGAGTGTGAACGACCAGGACCCCTACTCGGTCAGCCACACCGATCAGGACCCGGACGAGACCGCCGAGTGGCAGGAGTCACTCGACGCCCTCGTCACCGAAAAGGGTCGCGGCCGCGGACGTGATGTCATGCTCAGCCTGCTCAAGCGCTCGAAAGAGCTGCACCTCGGCGTCCCGATGGTCCCGACCACGGACTACATCAACACCATCGCGCCGGAGAACGAACCCGACTTCCCGGGCAACGAAGATCTCGAGCGCCGATACCGCGCCTGGATCCGCTGGAACGCCGCCATCACGGTGCATCGGGCGCAGCGGCCAGGCGTCGGCGTCGGCGGTCACATCTCCACCTACGCCTCGTCCGCCGCCCTCTACGAGGTCGGTCACAACTGGTTCTTCCGCGGTCAGGACGCCCCGGGCGGCGGCGACCAGATCTTCTACCAAGGGCACGCCTCCCCCGGCATGTACGCCCGCGCCTTCCTCGAGGGCCGCCTCACCGAAGACCAGCTGAAAGGCTTCCGACAAGAGAAGTCGCAGGCGCCGAACGGCCTCAGCTCGTACCCGCACCCACGCCTGATGCCCGAGTTCTGGCAGTTCCCCACCGTCTCGATGGGCCTGGGGCCGATCAATGCCATCTACCAGGCGCAGTCGAACCGCTACCTGAGCAACCGCGGCATCCACGATGCGAACGATCAGCAGGTCTGGGCCTTCCTCGGCGACGGCGAGATGGATGAGGTGGAGAGCCGCGGTGCGCTGCAGTGGGCCGCCAACGAGAACCTCGACAACCTGACCTTCGTCATCAACTGCAACCTGCAGCGCCTCGACGGGCCGGTCCGCGGCAACGGCAAGATCATCCAGGAACTCGAGAGCTTCTTCCGCGGCGCCGGCTGGAACGTCATCAAGGTCGTCTGGGGCCGCGAGTGGGACGAGCTCCTCGCCCGTGACACCACGGGTGCCCTCGTAAATCTCATGAACGCGACGCCCGACGGCGACTACCAGACCTACAAGGCGGAGTCGGGCGCCTACGTGCGCGAGAACTTCTTCGGCCGCGACCCCGAGGTGGCAAAGCTCATCGAGGGCTACAGCGACGACCAGCTGTGGAACCTCAAGCGCGGCGGCCACGACTACCGCAAGGTCTACGCGGCCTTCAAGGCGGCGACCGAGCACAAGGGCCAGCCCACCGTCATCCTGGCGAAGACCGTCAAGGGCTACGGCCTCGGCCCGAGCTTCGAGGGGCGCAACGCGACCCATCAGATGAAGAAGCTCACGCTCGACAACCTCAAGCAGTTCCGCGACGAGATGCGCATCCCGTTCACCGATGCTCAGCTCGAAGAGAACCCGTACGAGCCGCCGTTCTACAACCCCGGCCCCGGCGACGAGGCCATCCAGTACCTGCAGGAGCGCCGTCGCGCGCTCGGCGGCTACGTGCCGGAGCGGCGTTCGAAGTTCACGCAGATCACGCTCCCCGATGACTCCGTCTACGAGGTCGTCAAGAAGGGCTCCGGCAAGCAGGAGATCGCCACCACCATGGCGTTCGCCCGACTGCTGAAGGACCTGCTGAAGGGTGAGTTCGGCAAGCGGGTGGTGCCGATCATCCCGGATGAGGCGCGCACCTTCGGCATGGACGCCTACTTCCCGACGGCGAAGATCTACAACCCCAACGGCCAGCACTACACGTCGGTCGACCGGGAGCTGCTGCTCGCCTACAAGGAGAGCCCGCAGGGCCAGATCATCCACGTCGGCATCAACGAGGCCGGCGCGTTCTCCGCGCTCACCGCGGCCGGCACCCAGTACGCCACCAACGGCCAGCCCCTCATCCCGTTCTACGTGTTCTATTCGATGTTCGGCTTCCAGCGCACGGGCGACGCGATGTGGGCCGCAGGCGACCAGATGGCGCGCGGATTCATCATCGGCGCCACGGCGGGCCGCACGACGCTGACGGGTGAGGGCCTCCAGCACGCCGACGGCCACTCGCACCTGCTCGCCTCGACGAACCCGGCCGTGGTCGCCTACGACCCGGCCTACGGATACGAGATCGGGCACATCGTGCGCGCCGGCATCGAGCGCATGTACGCGGCGGATGCCGAGGGCAGCCCGATTCATCCCGACCCCAACGTCATGTACTACATCACCGTCTACAACGAGCCGATCGTGCAGCCGGTAGAGCCTGAGGGGCTTGACGTCGACGGTGTGCTCCGGGGCATCTACAAGCTCAGCGCGGCGCAGAATCTCGGACCGAAGGCGCAGCTCATGGCCTCCGGCGTCGCCGTGCCGTGGGCGCTCGAGGCCCAGCAGCTGCTCGCCCAGGACTGGAACATCGCGGCCGACGTGTGGAGCGTCACGTCGTGGAACGAGCTCCGCCGTGACGGGCTCGCGGCCGACGAGCACAACTTCCTGCATCCGGCCGAGCCTCCGCAGGTCCCGTACCTGTGGTCGAAGCTGGCCGGGTCCGAAGGACCGTTCGTCGCCGTCTCGGACTACATGCACGCCGTGCAGGACCAGGTCCGCCCCTACGTGCCGGGTGACTTCGTGACCCTGGGTGCCGACGGTTTCGGATTCAGCGACACGCGCGCCGCCGCACGCCGGTTCTTCAAGATCGACGGCCCGTCCATCGTGGTGCGCACACTGCAGTCGCTGGCCCGCCGTGGCGAGGTCGATCCGAGCGCCATCGCCCAGGCGATCGAGAAGTACCGCCTGCTCGACGTGACCGCCGGAACCACCGGGTCCGCCGGCGGCGAGTCCTAGCGGCCTCGCAGCATCCATGGCGACCCGCACGAAGGCCCAGACGCTCGCCTGGCTGCGCACGCTGACGGGTGAGCTCTCCACGGCGACCCTCAAGCGGCTCGATGACACGCTGCCCTGGTACCGGGACATGCCTCCCGGTCGCCGCAGTGCCGTCGGCATGGTGGCGCAAAACGGCATCACGGCTTTCATCTCGTGGTTCGACGACCCCAAGTCGATCCCGTGGATCGCGGCCGACGTCTTCGGCGCCGCACCCCGCGAGCTTCTGCGATCGGTGAGCCTGCAGCAGACCCTGCAGCTGATCCGGGTCACTGTGGAGGTCGTCGAGGAGCGAGTCAAGGACAACGACGTGTCGCTGCGCGAGGCGATCCTGCTCTACTCGCGCGAGATCGCCTTCGCCGCGGCCGATGTGTACGCCCGTGCCGCCGAGGCCCGCGGCCTGTGGGACGCACGCCTCGAGGCGCTCGTCGTCGACAGCATCCTGACCGGCGAGTACGACAGCGAGCTGCCCAGCCGCATCGCCGCCCTCGGCTGGAACGGGCACGGCGAGGTGAGCGTCCTCGTCGGCACCGCGCCGAGGATGCTCGACGTCGACATGCTGCGCCGCACGGCACGGCATCTGGATGCCGACGTGCTGATCGGCGTGCAAGGAAGCCGCCTGGTCCTCGTGATCGGCCGGGTCGACCCGCCGGAAGACGCCGAGAAGCACGAGCCCATGACCTTCCTCGAGATCGCCGGGCAACTCGAGCCGGGGTTCGGTCCCGGTCATCTGGTGCTCGGCCACGAGGTCCCGTCGCTCGTCGACGCGGCACTCAGCGCGCGAGCGGCGCTGGCGGGGTTTGCGGTGGCCAAGGCGTGGCGCAACGCACCTCGCCCCACGCTCGCCGACGACCTGCTTCCCGAGCGGGCCCTGGCCGGCGACGCGCTCGCCCGCTCGACCCTCGTCAACCGCATCTACAAGCCGCTCCAGAACCACTCCACCGAGCTGCTGACCACGCTGTGGTGCTACCTCGACAACGGGCGGTCGCTCGAGGCGACGGCGCGCGAGCTCTTCGTGCACCCGAACACGGTGCGCTATCGCCTGAAGCGCATCAGCGAGACCATCGGATGGGATGCGACCGGAGCGCGGGAGGCACTGATCCTGCAGACCGCCCTCATCGTCGGATCGATCGCGGAGACCGACCGGAAGCCGTAGCCGGCCGAGGAGCGCCGCTCAGCGTCACGTCTCGGAGCCGGCTAGCCGGCCGCGATCCTCTCGGCAAGGGCGATCCCCGACGGCCGCCCGGCGACCAGGCGTTCGAGCTGACCCAGCAGAGCCTCGACATCCGCATCCGCGAACGCCGCATCGAGCTGGTCGTACATCCGGTTCTCGATGGCGCGTACCCGGCCCTCGGCATTCGCCCCCGCGGCAGTCAGTCGCAGGGTGACGCGCCTGCGGTCGGCATCGTCGGTCATGCGGTCGACGAGGCCCGACTCGACGAGGCGGTCGATGATCCGGCTCGGGTTGGTGCCGGCTTCGCACACCAGCATGCGACCGACATCGGTGACGGTCATGGGTGCGTGGTCTCCGATGATGCGGAGGGCCTCGGACTGCGAAGGCGTCAGCCCGAGGGGCCGCAGATCGGCGATGAGCTGACGGTTGCCCTCACGCTGCACCGCCAGGGCGAGGTAGCGGATGCGCTCGGCTGGTCTCATGCGTTCGATGCTTCCAGAAGCGAGCGGGCCGCGGGGTCGTGGGCGGCGAGTACCACCAGATCGGGATGACGCGCGCGCAGCGTCCCGATGAGCCGAGTAGCGGCCACCAGGTCGCCGCGGCGCCCGACGCCGGGGATCCGCTCGTCGGCGAGTCCCGACGCGTCGTAGGTCAGGTCGCCCACCAGCAGCAAGGGTGGCCGGTCCGCCCGCCGGATCAGCATCGAGAGGGAGCCCGGAGTGTGGCCGGGAGTCGGAAGGAGCACGAGGCTGCCATCGCCGAACAGGTCGTGGCCGACCGTGAAGGGCTGGACGTCCTCGAGGGGCTGATCGAGGTCGACGGGATCCCAGGCGAGTCCCGGAAGCCGTAGGTGCCTGACGAGGAGGCCGCTGAGCTCGGGATGCGGCCTGTCGAGACTGGCCCACTCGTCCCGCGAGACGACCAGCCGTGCCTGCGCGAGTTCCGAGATTCCGCCGATGTGATCCTGATGCAGGTGCGAGAGCACCGCCACCCTCACATCCTCCGGTCGTCTGCCGATCCTTCGGAGCTGCGCCGTGAGCGTGTCCCCGGCGCCGATGCCGAACTGCGCCAGACGACGGAAGCCCCAGCCGGCCAGGCCGCGCGGAAAGTATTCGGGGTCGGTGACCGATCGCCGGTCCTGCCCCGTGTCGAACAGCACGAGGCCTTCCGCGTGATCGATGACGTACACGTTGATGGGAAGCTTCGCGGTCCACCGTCGCGAGGTGAGAAGCCACCACAGCTGGGGTGTGCGGCGGGACTCGGCGTGTTCCGGGCGGATCCGCACCCACCCGGTGCTCACCACGTCGACCGAGTGCACGGTGTTATGTGTCTGCTCATTTAATGTCACGACATATATCTATCACGACGCATCGTCCCCCGCAACCGCCCTCGCCCCGTCGATCGGACGGCACACCATCGATCGGTTGTGGGACGTCGCCAACGTTTCACAGATTCTTTCGTGGGCACCGTTCGACGCGCGACGCACGCACAGGGCAGGATGGAACCCGTGACTGTCGTCGTCGTCGCGCCCGGACAGGGCTCGCAAACCCCCGGATTCCTCGACCCCTGGCTCTCCGAACCGCGGTTCGCCGAGCATCTCGGCGCGCTCGCCGACGCATCGGGGGTCGATCTGCGCACGCACGGGACGGTCAGCGACGCCGACACGATCCGGGATACCGCGGTCGCTCAGCCCCTGATCGTCGCCGCCTCGCTGCTGAGCTTCGCCGCCGTCACCGACGGGGGCCGCCGCGACAGGCTCGCGGGCGTCGCCGGGCATTCGGTGGGTGAGCTGGCAGCGGCTGCGGCCGCCGGCATCCTGAGCGAGGCCGACGCGATGAAGCTCGTGACGCAGCGCGGCGCGGCGATGGCCGAGGCCGCGTCCCAGGTCGCGACCGGCATGAGCGCGGTGGTCGGAGGCGACGAGGCCGAGTTGCTCGAGAAACTGGCCGAGCTCGGCCTGCACCCCGCCAACTTCAACGGCGGCGGCCAGATCGTCGTCGCGGGGTCGCTCGGCTCGCTCGCCGCGCTGCAGGAGGCGCC
>JBDSKH010000171.1:0-4305 GCA_039917005.1 Pseudolysinimonas sp. | reverse complement strand
TGGTCGGGCGTCTCGACGAACGGGAACGCCTCCTCGAGCTCGCGCTGCCATGGGGTGTCGGGCGGGAAGGCGTGCCCCACAGACGCCATCCGGGCGCTGTAGAGCTTGACCAGCTCGACGGCGATGTCCCGCACCGCCTTGCGTGCCTTGCCCTTGGCGGCGGCCCAATCGGATCCACCCATCTTCGACAGCGCGGGCGCCTCGCCACCGACGTAGCGGGTCAGGAGATCGAGCTGGTCGGTCGGCACGAAGAGCTTGTCGCCCGGCATGCCCCGCTTGCTCGGCGCGTACTCGATGACAAGGTACTCGCGCACCACCTTGTCTTCGGTGACGGTGGTGCCGAGCGGGCCGCGCGGTGTGCGGGTGCCGCTTGCGACCTCACGCTGCACGAGCTCGACGAACCGGCCGATGCCGTGCGTCTGGTGCACGACGAAGTCGCCCGCGCGCAGCTGGAGCGGATCTACGACGTTCTTGCGACGGCTCGCGAGGCGCTTGACCTGGCGCGAGTCGATTCCGGCACTGCGGCCATAGAACTCGGATTCGCTGAGGACCGCGACCTTGTCCTCGCGCAACTGGAACCCGGCCTCGACCGACCCGAGGAGCAGGTAGGCGATACCCGGCTCGGCATCCGCGGGATACGCGTCGACCGAGCGGGCCGCGGCCTCGCGGCCGCTCAGCACGTCGGCCGCGCGCTCCACCATGCCGGCGCCCTCCGCGGTGATCGCCACCCGCCAGCCGTCGCGGAGGAGGGCGGCGACGTGGTCGACGGCGCCGTCTGCCTGCCCGGCGAAGCTCGGTACCGGGTCGGCCGGCAGCCGGATGACGTCGTCGCCTCCGGAGTCGAAGGGGCTGAGCGTCCACCAGGTCCGGGTTCCGGCGGCGGCGCGCAGACCGGTGACCGTGAGGAAGTCGCCGGCGTCGAGGTCGATGGGCGCCTGAGCTCCTGCCGTCGCCGCGTTCCACGCCGCATCGAGGAACTCGCGATTCGTCTCGGCGAGGCTGAGCGCCCGCGTCGCGACGCGCTCCGGTCCCAGGATGGCGATCGCCGCATCCGGAGGCAGGTAGTCGGTGAGCGGCACCAGCTTCGGCAGCAGCGCGGGGGCGAGCGATTCCATCCCCTCGACCGGGATGCCCTCGGCGATCTTGGCGAGCATCGGCGCGAGGGTCGGGAACTCCCGCTCCATCTCGCGCGCCCGCTGCCGCACGCTCTCGGTGAGCAGGAGCTCGCGGCTCGGTGGCAGTTCGGTGCCGGTCAGCGCACCGGGAAGCGAGCGCTGGTCGGCGACCGAGAAGTGCTGCAGCTGCTCGAGCTCGTCGCCGAAGAAGTCGGCACGCACGGGATGCTCGGCGTCGGGGGCGAAGACGTCCAGGATGCCGCCGCGCATCGCGAACTCGCCGCGTCGGGTCACCAGGTCGACGCGCACGTAGGCCAGTTCGACGAGAGTCGTGGCCAACACGGAGAGCTCATACCCCCGGCGCCCCACCACGAGCTCGACGGGTCGCACCTCGGCGAGCCCCGCGGCGAGAGGCTGCAGCACAGCCCGAACGCTCGCCACCACGATCAGGTCGCGGCGCTGCTTCGCCGGGGTGGCCTGCCATTCGGCGAGGGTCCGCAGCGCGCGCAGGCGGGCTCCGACGGTCTCGACGCTGGGGCTCAGGCGCTCGTGCGGGAGCGTCTCCCACGCCGGGAGCGACAGCACGTCGGCGTCGGGCAGGTAGCACCGCGCCGCGGCTTCGACGGCCTCGGACTCGCGGCTCGTCGCGGTGACGGCGAGCAGGGTCTGGGGTCCCTTGCGGGCGGAGAGCAGGGCGGCGAGGAGGGGCACGCGGAGCCCGTCGACGAGCGAGAAATCGGCGTCACCGCCTGCCCGCGCGAGTGCCGGTTTCAGGGCGCGGGCGTGCGCCAACCCCGGAATCAGCGCAGCAAGACCCACTCGGGCGAGTCTAGTTGCGGGTGCCGACGGTGGTTGGCGCTCCTACTCGCGGGGGGCGTGCCAGCGCTGCTGCGCGGCGAGCAGGCCCTCGGTGACGAGAAGTTCGCTCGCGTCGGCCGCGTCCGAGAGGACCGACGGCAGCACGTCGCGCTCCGCCTTCGAGAACGGCGTGAGCACGTAGTCGGCGGCGTCCTGGCGGCCGGGCGGGCGCCCGATGCCGATTCGCACCCGGGCGAAGTCGGCCGATCCGATCGCCGATGCGATGTCGCGGATGCCGTTGTGGCCGCCGTGCCCGCCACCCGACTTCACCCGGATCGTGTCGAACGGGATGTCGAGCTCGTCGTGCAGCACGATCAGCCGCGACTCGTCGAGCGAGTAGAAACGCAGCAGCGCAGCGACGGGGCCGCCGGACAGGTTCATGTACGTGTTCGGCTTCGCCAGCACGAGTTTTGCACCGCCGGCGGCGATCCGCCCCTCGGCGACCGACGCGTTGGCCTTGTGCGTCTTGAACGTGGCCCCTCCGGTGCCGGCACCGATGCGGTGCGCCAGCTCGGCGAGCGCCATCTGGCCCACGTTGTGGCGATGACCGGAGTAGCCGGGCCCGGGATTCCCGAGCCCGGCTACGAGCCAGACATCTTCTGCGGAGATGACTACTCCGCGGCCTCGTCGGACTTGGCGTCGCCACCCTCGGCAGCGCCCTCGCCGCCCTCGGCACCCTCTTCGCCCTCGGCACCCTCTTCGCCTTCTTCGCCCTCGGCCGCTTCGGCTGCTGCCGCCTCGCCCAGGTCGACCTCGGCCGGAATGGTCACGTTGATGACGAGCGTGTCGGGGTCGGAGATGAGGGTCGAGCCCTCGGGCAGCGCGAGGTCCTTCGCGAAGATCTGCGTGCCGTCTTCTGCACCCTCGATGTCGACGACGATGCGCTCCGGGATGTGGGTGGCCTCGGCCTCGACCGACAGCGTGTTCGCGTCGAGCGATGCGATGGTGCCGGCGACCGACTCACCCTCGACGTGCACCGGGATGTCGACGGTCACCTTCTCGCCCTTGCGGACGACGACGAGGTCGAGGTGCTCGATGATCTGGTGCACCGGGTCCTTCTGCACGTCCTTGACGAGCGCGAGCTGCGTCTTGCCCGAGATGTCGAGCTCGAGGACCTGGTTCGCCTTGCGCAGGATGAGGGCGACCTGGTGGCCCGGCAGCGTCACGTGCTGGGGCTCGGTTCCGTGGCCGTAGATGACCGCCGGGATCTTGCCGGCGGCGCGGATCCGGCGCGCGAACCCCTTGCCGAACTGATCGCGGGCTTCCGCGACCAGCTTATTGTCGTCAGCCATGGCTGTACTCCTTGTGTTGTGGAGCACGCAGGCCCCGATGATCTGTTGGTCAACTCGAACGCATCAGCGTGAGGAAAGACATTGGTGCTGGAAGAGCACAGCGCCTGCCCACCGCGTCGATCACGGATGCCGCCTGGAGAAGCGCAGCATCCCTCGCCGAAGTTCAGTGGTGAAGTCTACACCGAGGGCGCGGTGGTCGGAGGCGGCAGCTCGTCCGACGGGCGCGACGCCATCGCGGGCCGCCCGGCGGCTCGCCGCGCGCGCACACGTACCGCGAGCGCGGTCACGACGAGGAGCAGGCCGATGAGCAGCAGGACACCCGAGGGTCCGGCGATATCGAACGCCCGCCGCAGCTCGAACCAGGCGACCGCGGACCCCGAGAGGGCGATCGGGGCGGCGAGCCCCGCCAGGCCGGCGAGGGACACCACCGCGCCGGCCAGCAGGGCACCGGCGGACGACCAGCGCGCCGCGTAGACGGCCACCGATACCAGCGCCGATCCGGCGACGAGCAGCACGATGCCGAGCACGTCCACCCCCGACATCAGCACCAGCAGAGCCAGGTATCCCCGGGCGCCGCCTGCGAACGCGAGCATCAGGCCGACCAGCCCGAGAACCCCGGCGAGGCCGGAGAGCACCCGCGCCCGCGATGTGGCTTGGGCCGAGCGACGGGCGCTCGCCGCCAGGCCCGCGATGAGGAAGATCGTCCCCGTCACCAGCGCGAAGCCGGTCGGCAGGTAGAAATACATCCCGTCGCTGATCTCCATGCTCACCGAGCGGACGGAGTTCATCAGCTGGAAACCGGGAGCGAAGCCTCCGCGCAGCGTGAACGGGAAGGCGTACAGCAGCAGGGTGAACCCCAGGTGCAGCACACCGATGATGATCGCCCCGAGCGATCCGACGGCGACGGTGGCGATCGCGGCGACGATGAGCAGGGCGCCTGCGACGACGAGGACGACGGCCACCGGGGGCACCGTGCCGAAGATCTGGAACGAGCGCAGCAGTTCGGAACTGCCGCTCCAGAAGAGCAGGTGGCCGATGAG
>JBDSKH010000170.1:0-6933 GCA_039917005.1 Pseudolysinimonas sp. | reverse complement strand
CACGACCTGGAGGACGTCGACGCCCTCGTCCTTCTGGTCGGATTCAACGACGCCCTGCGCCTCACTCCCCTGGCGATCTGGCGACAGGAGCTGGGCGCGTTGCTCGACGGGCTCGCCGCCCGGCTGCATGCCCGTGCCGTCGTGACGCTCGTCGGAATCCCCCTGACCGCGTCCTTCCGCAGCAATGCCGGCGTGATCGCCCGGCTCACCGACCGGCATCGGGGCCGCCTCAATGCCGCCACGCGGCACATGGCCGAGGCCCGTGGCCTTTCCTACCTCGACCTCCCGGTCGACGATGCCCGAGCGCCAGAAGCATCGGTCGCCGTCTATCGTCATTTCGCCGACGGCATCGCCGACGACATCGCCCCCCGCCTGGTCGAATCCCGCGAGCCGGCTCCGCGTGCCGCCCGCCCGGACAAGGTCTGGGACTGGAGCGGCACGCCCGCCATCGTCGAACGCGCGCGCCAGGGCGGCGAGTCCGACCTTCGCCGCCTCGCGGATCAGGCGCAGAAGTCCTTCCGCGTCGAGCTGGCCGTCGTGTCGCTCGTCGACGGCGACCGGCTCTTCCACTGCACCAACACCGACGTCGTCCCCGCCTCCGTGCCCCTCGAGCTGTCGTTCTGCAGATTCACGGTGGAGAGCGGCGAGCCGGTGATCATCCCCGACACCGGACGCGATCCGCGTTTCGAGGACAACCCGCTGGTCGACGTCTCGTTCATCAACTTCTATGCCGGATATCCGCTGCGCTCCAGCGACGGCCGGGTGATCGGCTCGTTCTGCCTGCAGGGCTCGAGACCGCGGCGCGAGTCCGCCATCGCCCTGGATCTGCTGCGGCAGTTCGCGCTGGAGGCGCAGGAGGTGCTGCAGACCTACGAGATCGACGCTTCGCAGAGTACCTTCGAGCAGCCTGCCCCGACCGGATTGCCGGTCGTGTTCGAGACCGACTCCGTCTGAGCGGTCAGCGTCCGCCGATGCGGCGACGTAGCAGATCGATGCGAGCCTGCAGCTGAGTCACGGTCGCGCGCGACACCTCGGGGCCGCCGCACAACCGCCGGACCTCGGCGTGCACCTGCGCGTGGCTCGACCCGCTCGACCGGGCGTGGATCGACACCAGCCCATTGAGCAGCTTCCGTTGCTCCGACAGCGTGCGATGCAGGGCCTGCGGGCTGGAGTCGCCCTCCGGGGCCGGCGGACGCTCGGCGGCATGACGCCGCTGCCTGGCCTGTCGTGACCGCAGGAGCCGCGACACCTCGTCGGGCTCGAGGATGCCCGGGAGGCCGATGAAGTCCCACTCCTCCGCACTTCCCGGCTCGGCGAGCGTTCCGTACTCCTCACCGTCGTAGAGGACCTTCTCGAAAGTGGCGACCGAGCCGAGTGCCGTCCACTCGTACTCGTCCAGCAACTCGGCCGAGGCGGCATCCTGCTGCTCGGCACGCTCCAGCAGGTCGTCGTCGAGCAGCTGGCCCTCTGCCTGCTCGCGGTCGAGGGCGTGATCGCGCTCGCGTTCGAGCTCCGTCGCCAGGCCGAGCAGGGGCGGGACGCTCGGCAGGAAGATCGAGGCCAGCTCGCCGCGGCGTCGCGCTCGCACGAAGCGGCCGATGGCCTGCGCGAAATACAGGGGCGTCGAGGCGCTCGTCGCGTAGACACCGACCGAGAGGCGGGGAACGTCCACCCCCTCGGACACCATGCGCACAGCCACCATCCAGCGATCGTCGCTCTCGGTGAACCTCTCGATCCGGTCGCTGGAGGCCTTCTCATCGCTCAGCACGACGACGGGCTTCGTGCCGGTCAGTTCGGTCAGGATCGCGGCGTAGGCGCGCGCGGTCGTCTGATCGGTCGCGATCACGAGCCCCGCGGCATCCGGGACGGTCTGCCGCACCTCGCTCAGGCGGCTGTCGGCGGCTGCCAGCACCGCCGGCATCCAGTCGCCGTCGGGGTCGAGCGCGGTGCGCCATGCCTGCGCGGTGACGTCTTTGGTGTCGTCCTGCCCGAGGGTCGCCTCCCACTCCTCGCCCTGCCGGGTGCGCCAGCGCATGGTGCCGGCGTACGACAGGAAGATGACCGGGCGCACGACGCCATCGCGCAGCGCCCGGCCGTAGCCGTACGAGTAGTCGGTCTGCGAGAGCCGGATGCCGCGATGGTCGCGCAGGTAGCTCACGAACGGGATCGGTGCGGCGTCCGACCGGAACGGCGTGCCGGTCAGCGACAGGCGTCGCGTCGCGGGCTCGAACGCCTCGCGGATCGCGTCACCCCAGCTGAGGGCGTCCCCGCCGTGGTGGATCTCGTCGAGGATCACGAGCGTGCGCTTGGACTCGGTGAGATCACGGTGGAGGGATGCCTTGACGGCGACCTGCGCGTACGTCACGACGACGCCGTGGAACTGCCGCGATTCGCGCGCATGCCGGTTGCTGAACTTGGGGTCGAGCCGGATGCCGGCGCGATGTGCCGCCTCCGCCCACTGGCCCTTGAGGTGCTCGGTCGGGGCGACCACCGTGATGCGGTCGATGACCCGCTCCTGCAGGAGGAGGCTGGCCAGGCGCAGCGCGAACGCGGTCTTTCCCGCACCGGGAGTCGCCGAGACCAGGAAGTCGCGATGCGTCCCCGAGAAGTAGTGGTCGAGCGCCTCCTGCTGCCACGCGCGAAGGGCGGCGACGGTGCCCCGCGCTGCCCGCTCGGGGAAGGCCGGCGAGAGCTGCTCGGCCGCCGCGGTCGCGCGGAACGCCGCCCGCTCCCCCGAATCACTCACTCGATCGACTGTATGTCATCGGGGTGACACCGCTGATTGAGTAGCGGCGCAGCCGCGTGCCGAAATCCCTGCCTCAGTCGTCGCCGTGCCCGAAGCGACGGCGCTGGCTCTCGCGCAGCAGAGCGGCGGGACGCAAGGCACCGGCGCCGAACTTCGACGTGACGGCATCGACCGCGTACTCGGTGTCGCGCCAGGCCTCGTCGTCGTCCCAGAGCCCGAGGGCGGCGACCGCCCCCACGAGCTGCTCCCCTCGCACCCCGATGAGGCGCACCGGCCGGCCACCCTCCGATGCCGCGTCGTAGAGCGACCGTGACTCCTCGTAGATGCGCCGGGCGAGGTCGGTCGGCTCCGCGAGGGTGCGCGAGCGCGAGATGGTGCTGAAGTCCTCGAATCGCAGCTTGATCGCGACGGTGCGGGCCTGCACGCCGGCGCGCCGCATCCGGACCGCCACTCCGTCGGAGAGCGCCAGAAGCGTCCGGTGAAGGACCACCCGGTCGGTCACGTCGGTCTCGAACGTGGTCTCGTGGCCGATGCTCTTCTCCGAGCGCTCCGTATCGATGCCGCGGGGGTCGCGACCCCAGGCCAGGTCATGCAGGCGCGCGGCGTTCGCGGGTCCGACGGCTCGGGTCAGGGCGTCGAGCGGCACTTCTGCGACGTCGCCGACCGTTCGGAGCCCGAGGCGGTGCAGTTGCTCCTCAGCCTTGCCCCCGACGCCCCAGAGGGCCGACACGGGCTGCGGGTGCAGGAACGCAACGGTGTCGGCCAGGGGCACGACGAGCAGTCCGTCGGGCTTGGCGCGACTGGATGCCAGCTTGGCCACGTACTTCGTCGCGGCGGCCCCGACCGAGGCCCGCAATCCGGTCTCGCTGTGGATGCGCTCGCGCAATCGCGTGCCGATCTGCCAGGGCGTACCGAGCAGTTTCAGGGCGCCCGCGACATCCAGGAACGCCTCGTCGATCGAGAGCGGCTCGACCAACGGCGTGACCTCGCCGAGCAGTCCCATGACCTGGGAGGAGTAATGCGTGTAGCGCTCGAAATGCGGCTCGAGAACGATCGCCTGGGGGCAACGGCGCAGCGCGACCGCCATGGGCATGGCCGAGTTGACGCCGAACTTGCGCGCCTCGTAGGTCGCGGCGGTGACCACCGACCGCAGCGAGCGATGCCCCACGATGACCGGCTTGCCGACGAGCTCCGGGCGCTCGAGCAGCTCGACGGACGCGTAGAAGGCGTCCATGTCCACGTGCAGGATGTGAGCGGACGTATCGGCAGACGGCATCTCGGTGACCTGCCGGCCACTCCCGTCCTGCTTGCTCACGGTGCCATCCTCGCACCGGCGCCGGACAGGAGCGTGCAGGGTCTCGCTGGGCAGCACGAAGGGCGCCGGCCGAAGCCGACGCCCTTCGAATGGTCGAGCTCAGGCCTTGCGACGGTTCCGCGTGATGAGGCCGTAGATCAACAGCACGATGATCGCGCCGACGATGGCGACGATCCAGGACGTGATGTTGAAGAACCCTTCATAGCTGTACCCGAACAGGATCCCGCCGAGCCAGCCGGCGAGCAGTGCGCCTACGACGCCGAGCAGGAGGGTGATGAACCATCCGCCGCCTTGCTTGCCGGGAAGGATCAGCTTGGCGATTGCTCCCGCAATCAATCCGAGGAGAAGAAATCCGAGAAAACCTGCCACAACGACCTCCCAGTCGATTGTTTATTGCAGCGCCTCGGGTTTCGAGGCACGGCCACAGTCAAGCACTCGGCACATGCTCGAACAACGGATTGACACGCAGGGCATGTCACACCACCTGTCGCAAGATGGGGTCATGACCTCCCAGCATCCGTGGACGCGCTACGTGGCACTCGGCGACTCGTTCACCGAGGGGATCGGCGATCCAGAGCCGCGCTCCCCTGGGGGTCATCGTGGCTGGGCGGACCGCGTCGCGGAGGTGCTGGGCGACAAGACCACTGACTTCGCCTACGCGAACCTGGCCGTCCGCGGCCGCCTGCTGCAGCAGATCCTTGACGAGCAGGTGGATCCGGCGCTCGAACTCCACCCCGACCTCATCACGGTGTCGATGGGCGGCAACGACGTGATCCGCCCGGGCACGGATCCCGACGAGATCGCGGCACGCTTCGAAGGCGGGATCGCCCGGCTGAGCAGCCAGGGAGCGACCGTCGTCATGTTCAACGGCCCCGACATCGGCATGACGCCGGTACTCGGTCGGGTGCGCGGCAAGGTGGCGATCTACAACGAGAACCTCCGTACCATCGCGCTGAAGCACGACGCGATCGTCGCCGACATGTGGTCGCTTCGCGAATTGACCGACCCGCGGATGTGGGCCCCCGATCGGCTGCACTTCTCCCCCGTCGGCCACCAGGCGGTCGCCCGGATGGTGCTGCGGGCACTCAACGTCGAGAACGATCTCGAGGCGTTCCGGGCCGAGCCCCTGCCGAACCAGACCTGGAGGGCCGCGCGACGCGAGGACATCGACTGGGCGCGTGTGCACTTCGCCCCGTGGATCCTGCGCCGCCTGCGTCGCCGGTCGTCGGGCGACGGTATCGAAGCGAAGCGGCCGAACTATTAGATCCGCCGAAGAAGAGGCGTCTAGAAGAGCTCGCCCGGATGCGTCAGCCGCCACCCGGGACCGGGATCGGTGATCGCCGTCGACAGCACGAGCGGCACGGTGACGGAGTTCGGACCCGAGGTGAACACGACCTCGCCGATCCGCTCTCCGGCATCCTCGATCCGCACCGGATCTGCTGATACGGCGGTCGCGATCGGCGTGTCGGCCCAGGTCAGCAGCATCGCCTCGGCGTCGGCTTCTGCATCCGCCGTCTGCCCCCACGCCGTCGCGTAGCTGGCGAACGAGGCCCCCACGTCGCTGACGTCGATCTCGTGGAATCCCGCCTGCACGGACGCCAGCAGGCCCGTGATGGCGATGTCGAGCGTCTCGTGGTCGGTGCCGCCGAGCACGACGCCGATCACGGTGACGCTCGAGGTGCCGATCGGGTACACCGCGGAGAACAGCAGGTTCGCCCCGAACGTGTCGAGAGTGCCGGTCTTGATGCCGGTGACCCCGTTCGTGCCGAGGAGCTCGTTGGAGTTCTCGACCAGCCCGACGTCGTGCACGGTCAGCGAGTCGGTGCCGACTATCGCTGCGACGAGCGGATCGGCCAGTGCGAGGCGGCCCAGCTCGATGAGATCGGTAGCGGTGCCGGTATTGCCGGCGCCGAGACCCGTGGAGTCGACGATCGTGAGGCTCGGCAATGCATGCGCGGAGACCCACTCGCGAGCCGCCGTGACGAACGCCTCCTCCGACCCGAAGGCCCACTTGGCCAGCGTGGAAGAGTAGTTGTTTGCCGATTCGATGAGGGTCAGGTCGAGCAGCTCGCGTTCGGTGTAGACCTGTCCGGCGGCGACCGGCGCGACCTTGCCGTTCACCTTGCGGTACGCGTCGTAGAGGGCTACATCGGCTTCGGTCATGGTCAGCGACGGGCCCGTCTCATCGACCTTCAGTGGCAGCGCCTCGAGAACGGTCATGACGGTGACGAGCTTCGTGATGCTCGCCATCGGGAGGGCCTGGTCCGACCCGCTCGTGGCCAGGACGCCCGGGTAGCCGACGGCGCCGATCGCGCTGGCACCGTATCCGGGCCATGCCGGTGCAGCGGCCGCGCCGGGCAGCACGTCGTGGACGGGGACGACGGCGTCGGCCTCGCTCAGCGGGGCAAGCAGCGTCATCGGCAGGTAGAACAGCGCTCCGAGCGCGAGGATCAGGCCGCCGAACACGAGGATGCGGCGTCGACGGTAGATCTGACGACGCGAAGGCACCGGATGATGCTACGCGACCAGCACGGGAGCAGGCGCCAGACCCGGCGCGTGCCTAGCGACGGAGGGCCCAGAGCGCCACGGCACTCGCGGCTGCCACATTGAGCGAGTCGACCCCACGCGACATGGGGATCGTGACGACGGTGTCGGCCGCCGCCAGCCCCGCGCCACTGAGGCCGTCACCCTCGGTTCCGAGCAGCAGCGCGACCCGCTCGGGTGGATGCTGCGCGAACTCCGCGAGGTCGATCGCGCGGTCGTCGAGCGCGAGAGCCGCGATGTGGAAGCCCGCCTCGTGCAGCTGCTCTGCACCTCGCGGCCACTCGTCGAGCCGAGTCCACGGGATCTGCAGCACCGTGCCCATGCTGAC